>JAURMN010000009.1 GCA_030830725.1 Balneolales bacterium
AACCGTTTCCCGCTTAATTGAATATCTCTTTGAAATTATTGATCCTTACAGTATCAACCAACAGGGGCCTGATATGGGTGAAAAATACCGCACCGGTGTGTATAGCAAAACAGAAGCCCATTTGAACGAAGCGAAACAATGGATAGCTTGCCGCAAAGATGCCGATCGTATCGCTGTGGAAGTTCTGCCCTTAACCAATTACATCCCCAGTGATCCCGAGCACCAGGACCGCCTTACCCGTTGCCCCGAGGATACCTGCCATATCTCCAAATCGCTTTTGCACAAATATAAATAGTGATTAACTAGTAGATATCTAGTCCCTAAAGCGAAAACATCTCGTTAAGAATTGATAATGTGTTCTCCTGTGCCTTCTTACTCACGCGTCCCAATTTCTTTATTACTCTCGACTTGTTGATGGTCCTGATCTGATCCAGAACGATTTGACCCTTGGTTTCCTGAAAAACAACATCAACTCTTGTTGGATATCGTCTACCCTTTGAGATCATTGGAGCAACGATAATAGTGGATATGTTATGGTTCATTTCGTTTGGCGATATGACCAAGCAGGGTCTGGTTTTCTTGATCTCACTTCCTTTTGTTGGATCCAATGGAACAAGAACTACATCGAACCTATTTAGTTCCATTCCCATTCTTCATCGTCCCAACTGCTTCTGATGTTTTCATCGATTAATACATCATCTTTATTTACATGCATCTTATTGAAAGCGTCTCCCCAACCAGCTCTTACAGATTTAACTGGGCTTATGATGATTGATCCTCCTTCAACATAAATTTTTACATCATCCGTCAAACCAGTTTCTTGAATGAGTGGCTTTGGGATTCTTACCCCCCTTGAATTTCCTACTTTAATGAGTTGAGTTATCATAGTAATTACTTTGTATGCACGCAGTCTGATTGTCAAATATTCCATCAACCAGATTAATTTAGAACCAAGTTTAGTTGGGATTCATCTGAAACTTTAATCGAGATTGCGCGATTTTAACCCTCCGGGTAGTCTGCTTCTTGCCCAGTATCTATTTGCAATTCAGTAGTTTTTTCAGTGGCGCTGATCGAGATATTGGCTGAAATTTCGGACAAGAGTAATTTTTCCTGCGGAAAGATTGACTAATGGAAACCAACCTTTTGACTATGATTCCATGCCCGAACAAAATAATTGCCCAAAGTTCAAGAGTTGTGCACGAGCCAGTTGTTGGAAATATCTTAGAACCTTATTTTCAAAACTAATTATTTGGTTTTTGCCCATCTCACTGTTTGTTTCTCCAGAAATGGTTTCAGGAAATGATTCTCTCATCGAAGCTCCTCCGGGTTATGAATATTCCCATGGGGATGAATTTTCAGGAGATAAACTTAATCTCGAAATGTGGGGTTTGGGAATTAATGAAAAAAACCTTCAAAACGAGAGAGTGGACTGTGTCTACAAACTCGAAAACATTTCCGTTGAGGATGGTCTGATGATCTTCACTCAAAAACGCGAAGCTGTCCCCGTACAGGGTAAGTCGTGGTCTGAAGATTTATTATTTAATTATTCCTCCGGCGGAGTGCATACCCGTAAAGACTATGATTTGAGAAACAACATGTATCTGGAGCTGCGTTGTAAACTGCCTCAGAACAATGCCGGGTACAGTTCTTTTTGGACGGTATCCAGAAAAGTCGGAGACTGGAAACCGGAAGATCTTCTGGAAATCGATATGTTTGAATTTATTGCGGCACGGGAAAAAACCAGATTATGGAGTGGTCTTTGGTGGCATGACTTCAGGGCCGATGAACTTCATGATGGTATCCCGGAGAAAAGTTATGTGAAGCGATCGGACGATCATTTTTTTATCAGCCAGCGGGTTTATAAAGCTCACCATGGACATGGGCATCATATTGAGGGAAATAAGGTTAACTTTTATCAGTTTTTTACTTTTGGTTTGAAAGTAACCGATGATGAATTTTTCTGGTACCTCGCCCAGGATGGACCTGCCTGGAAATCAGAGCCGTACTTTCAGTTTTCTGGTGGCAAGGTAACTAATCGTAGCTATGGAAAGGTGGATGATTATGAGTGGGAACGCCGAGTCCCCCAAAATTTACATGCCCAGGTAAACCTTAATTATGCGATGAGAAATGCAGAGTGGGCGGGTGGTCCGGTAAGGGATGAACAACTCCCCTCTAAAATGTATGTTGATTATGTGCGCTTTTTTAAGCTCATAGAAAAATAAGCTAATACCTAGATATCAAAATGCTATACGGTAGAAAGTAATTGGGGCGTCGAATGCAGGCAGGATGGCTGCCAGTTTTCTATTTCTTTTTAAGAATGTTCGCAGGGCCTTTTTTACTATCGATGACACGCTGCTTTTCTTTGGCAATCGCGTTAGATTTGTCCTTTTTTTGATTTAGATTCTTCTGTTTTGATTTTGGTGATTTATCACTCATTGCTATGATGGTTTTTGGTTTTGTGGTTCAAAGGTGAATCCTCGAACCGAAAATGTATGAGCATTGGGCTACTTTTTTTCGAGTAACAGGTGCAATAATTGAACGAGTGGAATGGTCGCAATCACAGTGGCGTAGTCGCTAATGGCATAGGGCAGAACAAGTGTGTCGCCATGCAGCATCGAGCCACAGCTATAGACAACATTTGGGACATAGCCTTCGCGCTCATTTGGACCAGCAACAATGAACGGTTCTCTCAGACGACCGATCACCTTGGTTGGATCCTGCAGGTCAAGCAATGCCGCACCAATACTGTATTCACGCATAGGACCAACCCCGTGTGTGATGACGAGCCAGCCAGCTTCTGTTTCGATGGGCGATCCACAATTGCCGATTTTTACGGATTCCCATGGCTGTTCTGGCCGTAGAATAATCTCGGGATTACTCCAATGGTGCGGACTGTCCGAGAACATGATCAGGATATTCTCGTCATCTTGCCGGGAAAGCATGGCATAGCGCCCATCAATCCGCCTAGGAAAGAGCGCCATGCCTTTATTTTGAACGCCGTCTCCATTGAGGGTGAGGATGCTGAAGTGTAGGAAATCTTCGGTATGAATGAGCTGGGGCAGGGTGTTATGCCCATTGTAGGCGGTGTAGGTTGCGTAATAAATCGATGATCCATCGTCGTCCACGAAGCGAACAAAGCGTGCATCTTCAATGCCTTTGGCCTCATTGAGAGACACGGGGAAGATAATGCGCTCACTAATCGCCAGCTTCTCAGAGAAACGAATCTCATAGTTTGAGCCAGCCAGCCATTGGATGAACTCAATTGCACGGTCGTAGTGGTGGGTGTGCTCATGAGGTTTGCTGCGCATCTCGGTCAGGCTACGCTCTAATTCGCTCAGAGTGAAATGCTCTTCCAGTGGGTGAAGGGCATCTAGAATGAACGCACCTTGAAGACCCATCTCCTTGAGCTTTAGGATGAAGCTTGGCTTATGATAGGCCGGGTCCGGGATGATTTCCGGCGGTGTTACATAGCGGGATATTTTGTCGAGCTTGATACTGCCAGAAGGCTCAATTGTTCCGGCCCTGAACTCGATTGAGGAGATGTGCCCTTCACCAGTGGCTCTGAGGCTTATAATAAAACGCAAGCCGCCTGGTGGGGCGTTTGTCTGGTCGGGGTGTGGAATGATCGAAGGATTAAAAAGGGCAGCAGATTCCAGGGAATATTCACCGGAGAAGAAGGCACCGATCAGTAGCTTCCGGCTAGGCGAAAGCTGGCTTGAATCTTCAATATGATTTTGGATCTTTATATAGTTGGCTAGAAGCAGTGTATCTATGTCGTAATGCCGCTTATTGAAGTCTCTATAAACGAGCGATAACTGGGCCTCTACTTCGTCTTCATTGAGTAGCAATACACGGGCAATGGTGGCCTTTAAGTTTTGGGCATCGGCTGGGATGAATGGCCGGATGATCACCCGCTTGTTTACCGGCATTAATTTAATCGAATGGCGCTTAATTTGGATCTGGTTCATGTCGTGGAAATGGCCGCACCAGTGCTGTTAGATTTGATGACACCGAACTCAGCGTCCACCATTTCCGAGAGCGAGAGATGAAAGGCCAGGGTGGATTCCGCTCCTTGGTTTTCGTTGATGCGATCTCGGTGTAAGCCATCGCTACAGGCACCGGATGCAAAATCATAGAGGGGTAGCCCAAGGTCGTTGCGACCAAGAAACCATTCA
>JAURMN010000010.1 GCA_030830725.1 Balneolales bacterium
TGAGTTACGAATTGCGATTATTTCGATTGATCCGTCGAAGGTAAGAACCGGTGGAGCGTTGTTGGGGGACCGGATTCGGATGAATGCAATCGATCATCCAAATGTGTTTATGCGGTCGATGGCCACGAGGGCGTCGGATACGTCGATGAGTGCGGCGGTGAAGGAGGCGATTGAACTGGCTAAGGTGGCTGGATATGAATTGATTGTGGTGGAGACGTCGGGGATCGGGCAGAGCGGCGCAGAGATTATGCAGGTTGCGGATGTTCCTGTTTATGTGATGACGCAGGAGTTTGGCGCTGCGACGCAGCTTGAGAAGATCAATATGCTCGACATGGCCGACTTTGTGGTACTCAATAAGTTTGAGAAGAGCGGATCATTGGATGCGCTTCGAGATGTGCGTAAACAGATGCAGCGGAATTTAGGGTTGTGGCATTCGGATCCAGCCGAGATGCCGGTTTATCCGACGATTGCGGCACAGTTTCATGATGAAGGGGTGAATCGGTTGTTTGCGGCGTTGACTGCGAGGTTGGCCGAGCGGTTTGGCGAGCGAATTGTGCAGTCGAGATATACCAATGTGACACCGATGGATGAGCTGCATGCGCAAAGCATTTTACCGGCAAAGCGACAGCGCTATTTATCTGAAATCGCGGATACGGTGAGGGAGTATCATCGCTGGGTGGAGCGTCAGGTAGAGGTGGCTACGAAGCTGGATCAGGTGGAAGGGGCGCTGGCGCAACTTCGGGAGGCTGGTCTCGGGGGAGGGGCCGATGTGGAAAAAATTTCTGGCGAACAAGGAATCAAAACGCTCGAAGAGTTGAAGCAATCCCTTGATGACCGTCTGGATTATTTCCCTAAGCAGATCTTGGCCCGATGGGAAGAGTATCGCGAGCGGTATTCGGCAGAAGAGTTGGTGACGAAGGTTCGTGATAAAGAGGTTCGTAATCCGCTCTTTAAAACCTCACTGAGCGGATTACAGATTCCTCGCGTGGCCCTGCCCAAAATGGAAGGCAAAGGAGATCGTTTACGCTTTGCGCTCAAGGAAAATATTCCCGGGTTTTATCCTTATACGGCTGGGGTATTTGCCCTAAAGCGTGAGCAAGAGGATCCCACACGAATGTTTGCCGGAGAGGGAACACCAGAGCGTACCAATCGTCGTTTTCACTACTTGAGTAAGGGGATTCCGGCAGCTCGACTTTCCACGGCCTTTGATAGTGTCACATTATATGGCGAGGATCCCGATCTGCGCCCGGACATTTACGGAAAGATCGGGAATTCTGGGGTGTCGATTTGTACACTCGAGGATATGAAAAAGCTCTATGCCGGGTTTGATTTGTGTGCGTCGTCGACGAGTGTATCGATGACGATTAATGGCCCGGCGCCGATGATCCTGGCGATGTTTTTGAATACGGCGATCGATCAGCAATTGGAGAAGGTGGCAGTCGAAAAGGGCGTTCATGTCGACCAACTTGACCCCAAAACGATTTCTTCTGTTCGCGCTGAGGCCCTGCAAGTAGTTCGCGGCACTGTTCAGGCCGATATTCTCAAAGAGGACCAGGCCCAAAATACCTGCATTTTCTCCACTGAATTTGCCCTAAAAATGATGGGTGATATTCAGGAATATTTCACGCAGCATCAGGTTCGAAATTACTATTCGGTTTCCATTAGTGGATATCATATTGCCGAAGCCGGCGCCAATCCGATTACCCAGACAGCCTTCACCCTGGCCAACGGCTTTACTTATGTGGAGTATTATCTGGCCCGCGGACTTCACATTGACGATTTTGCTCACAATCTGAGCTTCTTTTTCTCTAACGGGCTCGATCCGGAATACGCCGTGATTGGTCGGGTGGCTCGTCGGATTTGGGCGGTAACCTTGCGGAATCGCTATGGAGCGAATGACCGCTCACAGAAACTCAAGTATCACATTCAAACGAGCGGCCGTTCTCTTCACGCTCAAGAGGTGCAGTTTAATGACATTCGCACAACACTTCAGGCATTAATGGCCATTTATGACAATTGTAACTCTCTCCACACCAACGCCTACGATGAGGCGATTACCACGCCAACAGAGGAGTCGGTGCGTCGCGCTCTGGCCATTCAGATGATCATTAATAAAGAGCTCGGGATGGCAAAGAATGAAAATCCGCTACAAGGATCATTCTTTATGGAAGAGCTGACGGACTTGGTGGAAGAGGCCATTTTGGCTGAATTTGATCGCCTCACGGAGCGAGGAGGAGTACTCGGAGCGATGGAGCGGATGTATCAGCGGTCGAAAATTCAGGAAGAATCGTTGCATTATGAAGCGTTAAAGCATAGCGGTGAGCTACCCGTGATTGGGGTAAACACGTTTTTGAGTGAGCATGAAGAGGAGGAGCGGGAGTTAGAGCTGATTCGCTCTACCGAAGAAGAGAAAAAAGCACAGATTCAGAATTTAGAGGAGTTTAAGAAGCGTCACGTAAAAGAGACGCCTGCTGCATTGGAACGACTAAAAGAGGTGGCAAGAAACGGGGAGAATATCTTTGCCGAGCTCATGGAAACGGTGCGTGTGGCATCGTTAGGTCAGATATCGGAAGCGCTATATGGGGTAGGTGGGCAATACCGCCGCGGGATGTAATTTATTTATCATTAAGCTAACCGTTTCCATTTAATCCCGTCTTTAATACATTGCGGAAATGGAACTTATTTACTAACCAATCTCTATCCCATGAGGCTCTTTTTACTGCCTGGCCGACTTAAAACGTTAAGTCGACTTATAAACGCCACCGCCCTTATTGCACTATTTTTTTTACCACTCAGCCAAACGGCTTTGGCTCAAACCGATCCAGGTTATTCCAACCACGAACAGCGCTCTCAAAGACTTCAAAAACTGGCTCAATCCCCGCAAATCACACTATCTTCTGTCGGGAAAAGTGCTGCGGATCGCGATCTTTGGCTCCTTCAATTCGGAAGTGGAGAGCCCACTGCCAAACCGGCGCTTCTTGTCGTTGCCGGAGTAGATGGAGCACACCCGGCAGGTACTGAACTCGCTCTTCAAATGGCCGAACAACTTGCCACTCGCCTCAATGAGTCCGAATTCCAAGATCTTCTCGCCACAAAAACCCTCTTTTTCCTGCCTGCTGCCAGCCCGGACGCTCTGGAGCAAATTACCCGAAATATCAAAACCGTAACTCGCGGAAATGATAAACCACAAGATGATGATCGCGACGGAAATCGCGACGAAGACATGGTGGAAGATCTAAATGGAGATGGCTGGATTACCTGGATGAGAATTCAAGATGCAACCGGCGAGTATATCGCTTCGACAGAAGATCCACGCCTCATGGTGAAAGCCGACCCGGCAAAAGGCGAAAATGGGCAGTATCGCCTGGTTCAGGAAGGCCGTGATAATGATCAAGATGGTCAGTTTAATGAAGACAAACGAGGCGGAGTGAATATCGATCGAAATTTTGCCTTTGATTATCCCATTTTCGCCGACCAATCGGGGGATTATGCTGCTTCAGAAACCGAAACCCGAGCCGTAATGGATCTGCTGTATATGCATCCGAATATTTATGCTGTGTTGACATTCGGTCCTGCGAACAATCTCACAAATCCACCATCCTACAATGCTTCTGCTGCAAATCAGCGAGTGGTTAAGGGTGTGTTAGAACAAGATGCCGCCGTGCACAAAACCGTAAGTGACCTCTACAAAGAACTCATCAGCACAAGCAAAGAGGCCCCCAAACTCGCTCAAAGCGGGGGAAATTTCTCCCAAACTGCCTATTTCCATGGGGGTCGATTCAGTTTGATTACTCCCGGGTGGTGGGCAACACCTGATTCCTCCTGGGCTAAAGAGGCCGATATGGATGAAGAGAAACTTGCTCAATGGGCTTCCGAAAACGACGTGGAGATTTTCGCTGAATGGCAATCGGTCAACCACCCTGATTTCCCAGATCAACAAGTGGAAGTGGGGGGTATTCAACCTTTTGCAGCGTTCAATCCGCCTGTATCCTTTTTAGCAACATCAGCTACTGAACATTTGGCCTTTATCACTAAGGTCGCTGAAAATATGCCGGCGGTTAGCCATCAAAATGTTCGCCAGGAATCCTTAGGAAATGGAGTGCATCGGATCACCGTCGCGTTACTTAATGAGGGACAACTTCCCACCAACACCGAACTTGGCAATCGTATTCGTTGGAATCAAAAACTCATTACCGAAATCTCCCTCTCCGGCGGCCAGCAACTATTATCCGGCCGAAAGGTACAGCTTCAGGATGCTCTGGGTGCTGGAGCATCTGTAGAATACAGTTGGTTAGTTTCCGGGCGCGGTGAAGTAAGCGTAGAAACGAAAAGCGCCACTATTGCGACTCAAACCTCTCAATTCAATTTGAGATAAATGCGAATACCCCACGATACAATTCGCGAAACCCACCACCGCCATCATTTTTCAATCCATCGACTCATGAAACGAACTTCAATAACCCTCTCGGCACTCCTTTTTAGCCTCCTCCTGCTTCCCACACTTGGATCCTTTCTTTGTGCTTCTATTCGGTTTACTTGGACTCCTTGGCGCGAGACTTCTCACGGGGTCACCATGACATGCAGGTCGTGGGAATCAACATCACTCGCTGTGTGGAGCACA
>JAURMN010000011.1 GCA_030830725.1 Balneolales bacterium
TGCATTTGAACCACCACCAGGCTTCGTAATGCCCACTGCTCCTGAGGATCTCAACTTAAATCAGTCGTTTGACGAGAGTAGAGGGAGAATCGGTTGGTAGATTATCATTCTATGCAGTGACTTTTTAGTTGTATTTCTTAATTCCGAACCCTCGTTTTTTTAGTTCCTATCAAAGTTTTTTGATTGACTTTCCCACGTCTTGGCGGTAACTTCTCGAGACTGTAAGCTGAATACGACTGACGAATATCACATGTTGTCAAACTACATCCCTATACTACTTCTCACGGCGATTGCCTTTACATTGGCAATTATCCTGATGACTCTCTCCAGAGTTCTCGGTCCGTATCGTCCTAATAAAATTAAACTTCAGCCTTACGAAAGTGGGATGGATCCTGTTGGTGCTGCTCGCGAACGATATTCTATCAGCTATTATTTGGTCGCGATGGAATTCATCGTGTTTGATCTGGAAGTAATTTTCCTCTATCCATGGGCAGTACGATTTCTTGACTTAAGCTTTACCGCTTTTGTCTCGATGATCATCTTTATCACAATCTTGTTCCTCGGGTTAATCTACACACTCAAAAAAGGAACATTAGACTTTAGTAAACAGCAAACCAGTAACTGAAAGGGACAAAATGGGTCTCGAAAGTGCCTTAGGTGAAGGATATCTGACGACGCGAATTGATGTGGTTGCGAATTGGGCTCGCTCAAATGCAGTCTGGCCAATGCCAATGGGATTGGCCTGTTGCGCCATTGAAATGATGGCATTTGCAGGACCCCGATATGATGCTTCTCGATTTGGATCTGAGGTGATGAGGTTTTCACCCAGACAAAGTGATCTGATGATTGTAGCCGGATGGTGTACGTACAAAATGTCTCACGCCATCCGACGTATCTGGGACCAAATGCCAGATCCCAAATGGGCGATTGCGATGGGTGCATGCGCTTCTACCGGTGGTATGCACCGATGCTACGGTGTCGTTCAAGGAGTAGATAATTTTATTCCCGTTGACGCTTATGTATCCGGATGTCCCCCTCGTCCTGACGCGTTGTTGAATGCTTTAATGCAAATTCAGGAAAAAATCACAACCGAACACTCTGTATTACTGGACACATGAGCCATCTATCCCCTACTGTTCCTGATGAGATCATTCCGGTAGTGAATGAGCTTCGATCTGCTTTTGAACATGTCATTCTAGAGGCTTATTCAAGCTCTGGTGATGTCTTTATTCTGATTCAACGGGAGAGTCTTTTAAAAGTCGCCGCCGAACTTAAAGAGGTGCATCATTTTGTTTATCTGACTGACGTCTTCGGGATAGACCGATATACTTCAGATGACCGATTTGAAGTCGTCTACAACTTGGTAGATCTCAAATATGGCCGACGAATTTTTCTCAAGGTCAGATGTACTGAGGAAAATCCAATGGTCGATTCCGTAACCCCGATTTGGCCAAATGCCGACTGGGCGGAACGAGAGGTGTTTGATATGTTTGGAATTCGTTTCGAAGGTCATCCTGATATGAGAAGAATTTATATGCCGGAGGATTTTGCTTATTTCCCACTTCGAAAAGAATTTCCTCTTCTTGGCATTCCCGGCTCTATTGATCTTCCAGCAACAACCCCGGATCCGGATTGATCCTAATCCTCAGGACATGATATTATGAATCACGATTCACTTGATATTGTTTCAAAATCTCATCCTACGTTCTTCAAAGAACACCAGACCCGTCTTTACAAAAGTCTTGAGGATAAGCATACAACGATTGAAGCGCTTGACAGCGAGGATCCATTAAACTCCAAAATGATCCTGAATATGGGTCCGCAGCATCCGGCTACCCATGGCGTACTTCGACTGGTCCTTCAGTTGAACGGCGAGAGCATTGAGAAAACCAAATTGGACATTGGATATCTGCATCGGGGTGTAGAGAAAATTGCAGAGAATAAGACCTATCAGGAGTTCATGCCTTATACCGATCGTATGGATTATCTCTCGCCATACAGTAATAACGTTGCGCTTTGCTCAGCGGTGGAAAAGATTGCCAATGTTGAAATTCCAGATCGAGCTCAAGTCATTCGAATGATCGGATGTGAACTTGCTCGCATCTCATCCCATTTACTTTGGCTGGGTACCATGGTCATGGATGCCGGTGCCATTTCATTTTTCATTTGGACGTTCCGTGAGCGTGAAAAAATTTATGATATCATGGATCAACTTGCTGGTCACCGATTTACGGTGTCTCATGCTCGAATAGGTGGTGTGGCGAATGACATCACACCCGATGCCATGTCACTCATCAAAGAATTTGTTCAAACATTCCCGAAAGAGCTTAAAGATTTTCACAAATTACTCGACAGAAACAGACTCTTTTTTGATCGAAATGCAGATGCAGGAGTTCTTTCCACGGACAGAGCACTTGCATTGGGCGCTACAGGACCTGTCTTGAGAGCTTCTGGATTTGCCTATGATGTGAGAAGGTTTACGCCCTATCTGAAATATGATAAGATGGAATTTGAAGTTCCAACTCGACTTGAGGGAGATAATCTTGCACGTTATTACGTAAGAATGGAAGAAATGCACGAAAGCATTCGCATCTTACGACAGTGCCTCGATAATCTTCCAAATGGTCCAATCCGTCTGGATAATGCCAAAAAAGCCTATCCATCCAAGGATGAAGTTTATTATTCCATGGAAGGAATGATCCATGACTTTATGATGACCGACACCGGAATATGTCCTCCTGAAGGCGCCGAAACTTATCATGCGGTTGAAGCTCCAAAGGGTGAACTTGGCTACTACATTCAAAGTGATGGTACCGGACATCCATGGAGACTAAAAGTTAATTCTCCCTCCTTCCGAAATCTTCAGGTTCTCGAAAACATTTTGGATGGCGAAGCCGTTGCCGACACAGTTCTCATTATCGGAGGAATTGATCCGGTTATGGGTGAAGCTGATAAGTAAAAATGCTGATGAACAACCCCGTCACTGATTCATTCCCCTCTTTGTAATAATATTTGGCATTATGGAGTATTCATTTTCTAAAGACGACCTGGCAAAGATTGACGAGATTAAATCTCGCTATCCAGAGGTTATGCCTGCCACGCTTCCTGTTCTTTGGCTTGCACAAGACAAATTTGGGCATGTCAATGAAGAGGTACAAAAACTTGTTGCGGAAACTCTGGATTTGCCTGTATCCCACGTGCATGGTGTTGCAGAATTTTACACTCAGTACTACAAAAAAGAGATGGGAAAATTTGTTTTGGACGTCTGCACATGCTTGAGTTGTCATATTGGCGGTGGTTATGACATTCTAAAACATCTGGAAAAAACATTGGGGATTAAAGCAGGAGGAACCACCAATGATGGTCTATTTTCACTTCAAGAAGTGGAGTGCCTGGGAGCTTGCGGTTATGCCCCCATGATGCAGATCAACAATGACGTTTTTGTTAATCATCTGACTCCTGAAAAAACAGACCAGGTAGTAGAAGGATTAAGGAAAGGTAAATACCCAGAATTTGAATCGATTGCGATGCCATTAAATCCCAATACATCAGCTAGTAAGGAGACCGTATGAGTACGCCACTCGATTGGAAAGGATACGAGCCCGTTCTCATTCCCAAAATCTCGGGTCTTCATCAAATAGACATCTATGAGAAGAATGGTGGATATGAGTCCCTTCGTGAAGTCCTTCTGAATAAAACTAAATGGCCGGATGCAGTCAGTGTAGTCAACGAAGTAAAAGAGGCCAACATCAGGGGTCGCGGTGGTGCAGGGTTTAACGCCGGCCTCAAATGGTCATTTATGCCACCTGTTGATGGTGGGCCGCGTTATCTAGCCTGTAATGGGGATGAATCCGAGCCTGGGACATTTAAGGACAGAAAAATATTTGAGTATAATCCCCATCTTTTTATCGAAGGAGCGCTGATCGCTGCCTATGCCATGAGCATCTCGACGGTCTATGTCTATATTCGTGGAGAATATCGCTCCTTCATCCAAATGATGGAAAAGGCCGTATCGGATGCCTATGCCAAAGGGTACATCGGAAAAAACATTCTGGGCTCAGGTTTCAGCACCGAAATGGTCGTACATTCAGGTGCAGGAGCTTACATTTGTGGTGAGGAAACTTCACTCTTAGAATCCCTTGAAGGAAAACGAGGATACCCACGTGTGAAGCCCCCCTTCCCTGCTCAACGCGGACTTTGGGGACGCCCTACCACAATTAATAATATTGAGACCTTGGCTAATGTTCCTCTGGTAATCAAAAACGGTGCAAGCTGGTTTAAAACCATAGGTGCAGAAACGCATCCAGGACCTGTTCTTTATGGTATTTCTGGACATGTAAATCGTCCTGGGGTATATGAACTCCCTTCTGGTATGCCAATACTCACCTTGATTCAGGATGTGGCTGGTGGAATGCGAAACGGTAAAAGAATCAAAGCCGTCATTCCTGGAGGTTCATCAACCCCTGTGCTTAGAGGTGACGCTCTAGAGGGTGTCAATATGGATGCAGATTCACTTCGACAGGCCGGTTCCATGATGGGAACAGCCGGTATGGTAATTATGGATGAAGACACCGATATGGTGGAGGTTCTATGGAGAATCTCGAAGTTTTATCACCATGAGTCCTGTGGTCAGTGTACACCCTGTCGTGAGGGAACGGGATGGTTGGAAAAGATACTTGACAAAATCATGCATGGTGATGGTGAGACCAGAGATTTGGATCTTTTACTTGATGTAACGACCCAAATGGAAGGACGTACCATCTGTGCACTTGCGGATGCTGCAGCTTGGCCTGTTCGCTATACAATCAGTCGCTTCAGAGAAGAGTTTGAAGCGCGTTGCCGCAAATCTGTTTATGCACTTGCATAAGCCAACTTTAATCGCTTTGAACTACTGGTGTAATGGCTGAGATAATTATTGATGGAATTACCTACGAATTCGAAGGTCAGCACAAGCTACTTCAGTTTATTCTGGATCAAGGAAAAGAAGTCCCTTTCTTCTGCTATCATCCTTCCATGTCCGCTCCGGCTAATTGCCGTCAGTGTATGGTCAAAGTAGGACAATACGTTAAAGACCGTGAAACAGGAGCCTATCAGCTCGATGATCAGGGAAACCGCGAAGTTCGATGGTTTCCTAAATTACAAACCTCCTGTACGTTAGATATGACCGACGGGATGGTGGTTCACACTCAGGAAACTGATACTTTAGTTCAACGGGCACAGAAAGATACCCTTGAATTTATTTTGATCAACCATCCTCTTGACTGTCCAATATGTGATCAGGCAGGTGAATGTCCACTTCAGATCCAAACCTATAAGTATGGCCCAGAGGGAAGTCGTTTTGAGGTTAAAAAAGTTCACAAACCAAAGCGAATTGAATTAGGACCTCGAGTAATTCTGGATGCAGAGCGTTGTATAAATTGTACGCGTTGTGTCAGATTCACCGATGAAATCAGTAAAACAAATCAACTGACGATTACTCGAAGAGGAGACAAAAATTACCCAATTACTGCTCCTGGCGAGGTATTTGATGATCCCTATTCCATGAATACAGTGGATATCTGCCCAGTTGGAGCTCTGACAGCGGCTGATTTCCGTTTCAAGGCTCGAGTATGGGAAATGAATCAAACGCCTGGCTTAGATATCACTAATGGAAAAGGTGTCAATGTAGACCTCTGGACACGTGATAATTTAGTTCTTCGAATCACACCCCGTTTTAATCCGGATGTTAATGATCACT
Organism: Balneolales bacterium; assembly: GCA_030830725.1. GTDB lineage: Bacteria > Bacteroidota > Rhodothermia > Balneolales > Balneolaceae > JAURMN01. The sequence goes on from JAURMN010000011.1 coordinate 5,738, forward strand.
GGATGGCCGATCAGGGTCGAGATGTGTATCGATTATACAATGAAAATCGCGTGTCACGCCCATCGATACGACTCGAAGACACCAAAGGGAGTATGGATGACGGGGTTGCACAGGTAAAAACATCATGGACAAATGCCCTGGACACATTGGCAGAAGTTCTTCATGAAAACAAGGCTTCAACCATTCTTACTATTGGTAGTCCTTACGCATCCGTCGAAGAAAACTATGCTCTCCAGAAATTTAGCTCCTTAAAAGGTCTTCCCTCTCCTTTCTTCACTCCTCATATTCTTGAAGGATCAGGAGACGGATTCCTCCTCACCGATGATCAAGCCCCAAATACTGAAGGTTGTCGTTTACTAGGACTTGAAGAAATCGATACGGAGGAATACAAAAAAAGAATCAAAGGTGCATCGGTCGTTTTGATGTTAAACGATGACCCGATTGGAAGAGACATACTAAAAGCTTCGGATTTCAAGAAACCTTTCGTGGTTGTCTTTGCAACGAATCATACCGATACTGCAAAAGCCGCTGATCTGTTAATTCCCACAACATGCGCAGCAGAACATACAGCTTCCTATGTCAATGTCGAAGGTCGTATCCAGCGGACATTCCCCGCTAAAGAGACTCGCTACACAAACAGAAGGCTGGATCTGGAAATGAGTGAAGGGCGTCTTGACCGATACGGGACAACCTTTGACAATTGGGTTACTGAGGAAAATCGAATCGATTGCAAACCCACATGGGTTTCGTTGTCAGAACTGTCTCAACGTCTTGGAATACCATTCTCTTTTGAACATGCCAGAGAACTAGTGGCGGAATTATCCAGTCAACATCCTGCTTTCGAAGGTATCTCTTTCGAAAAAATGGATGAAGAAAGAGGAATTCTTCTTCGACGGGCTGAACTGACCACTTGATCCGATTCCTAATTAAATGATCTGTTTAGAGTAAAACCTCATGACACTTTCTTACATCGTACTTGGCGTTTCAACATTTATGCTTCTTAATTCGGCAGCTCTGGCCGTTTATGCCGAGCGTCGTGTTGCTGCATTTATTCAGAATCGATACGGCCCGAATCGTGTGGGCCCATTAGGACTTTTGCAGCCTATTGCGGATGTACTGAAACTCATTCTTAAAGAAGATGTCACCCCGCAAGAAGGTTTTAAATTTATTCACACAATTGCTCCGGTGATTCCCGTGACAACCGCATTAATGACCGTTGCAGTTATTCCATTTGGAGATGGTCTTGTAGTTACAGAAATCAATGCCTCTATTCTATATCTTCTCGCGATTGCGTCTCTAGGTGTTTATGGCGTAACACTTGCCGGGTGGTCTTCCAACTCAAAATACTCACTTCTGGGTGGCCTTAGAGCTTCTGCTCAAATGATCAGCTATGAACTGCCTCTTGGAATGGCTGTTGCTTCTTGTGTTCTCTTCGCCGGCTCTTTGAATATTACTGACGTAGCAGCATCACAAGAAGTGTGGTGGAATGTGATTCGAAATCCAATTGGTGCTGTCATCTTTATCATTGCTGCCTTTGCAGAATCAAATCGTACTCCTTTTGATCTGGTTGAGGCAGAGCAAGAACTTGTGGGGGGATTCCATACAGAGTATTCCTCCATGAAATTCGGAATGTTCTTCCTTGCTGAATATATGCATGTGGTAATCAACTCCATGTTGATCACAACCTTTTTCTTTGGAAGTTATCATTTGCCCTTTGCCGGCTTATGGTTGCCTGAATTAACCACTACCCAGAAAATGATTCTCGATGTTTCAGTTTTTGTCGGGAAAACAGGATTTTTTATGTTTCTCTTTATTTGGGTACGCTGGACGATTGGTCGATTTAAATTTGATCAGGTAATGAATCTGGGATGGGCCAAACTTCTCCCACTGAGTATTGCCAATTTTTTGATCATCGCCATTGTTCTCTATGTATTAAACATGATGAATGTCTGATTCACTCCGTATTCTTTTCATATCCGATATTGTCGGATCACCTGGAGTGCAAATCCTACAGACACTCCTTCCTGGTTTAGTACAAAAAGTCAAACCCGATTTTATAATTGCGAATGGAGAGAATGCCCATCAGGGTAGAGGGATAAACGACCAGATTGTAAACACGTTATTTGATCTGGATGTAGATGTGATTACAGGGGGAAATCACTCCTTTGACAAACATCTTGTTTTTCCGCTCATGAAAAAGGAACCCAGACTATTAAGACCTCACAATTATCCTCATGATAATCCGGGATCCGGATACGGGGTCTATCCAGTCAAAAACCACTCTGTAAAAATAGGGGTAGTGAATTTAATTGGAAGAACCTTCCTATCACCCGTTCATGATCCATTCGATGCGGCTGATTTTGTGATTGGGAAAATCAAGGAAGAGACCCCTATCATCTTCGTCGATATGCATGCGGAAGCAACTGCTGAAAAGATGGCAATGGGTTGGTATCTGGATGGAAAAGTATCTGCTGTAATTGGCACTCACACCCATATTCCAACCGGAGATGCCAGAATTCTACCGTGCGGGACTGGGTATTTGACCGATGCCGGAATGACCGGATCCTTTGATTCTGTACTAGGATTAGAAACTGCAACCGCTATTCGACGTTTCAGGCTTGGAACACCTCAACGATACCAAGAAGCTGTTGGCGACCCAAGAATTTGTTATGTTCTTCTAGAAATCGATATCGAAAGTGGAAGTTGCACATCCATTTCTTCTCATATTCTCCCAGAATTTGAAAGTAAGAAACATGGCTAATGCCTCCGAAAGTGAAATAGTTCTGACTGCGAATGGGCTTTGGAAAACATACGCGTCACAAAATGGAGAACCGCTCTCTATCTTAGAGAATGTTTCTATTTCTCTCCATAAAACCTCTGTAACGGCTATTATGGGAAGTAGTGGATCCGGTAAAAGTACGTTACTCCATCTTTTAGGAGCGCTTGATAAACCTAATCAAGGGACAATTCAGTGGGATACCCACGATATTTCTTCTCTTTCTTCTTCAGCCATCAGCAGGCTTCGAAATCAACATGTGGGTTTTGTTTTCCAATTCCATCATTTATTGGCTGAATTTAACGCTCTGGAAAATATTGCTCTGCCTGCAATGATTAGTGGATTGAGTAAGAAAGAAGCCGAAGAAGAAGCCTATACTTTACTAACTCGTATTGGATTGCAAAACCGTTCTTCTCATCGTCCTACTCAGCTCTCAGGGGGAGAAAGGCAACGGATTGCTGTGGCACGCGCGATGATTAATAAGCCAAAAATACTACTGGCCGACGAACCAACCGGTAATCTGGATGAAATCAATAGCCATCGTCTGCTAGAACTATTACTTGAACTGGACCAATTACATTCGTGTGCACTGTTGATTGTTACTCATGATGCCTCCATTGCAAACAGATGTGAGGTTAAATATGAACTTAGAGAAAAAAAACTTATCCAAGTTTGAGTCTGAATTTGTGTAATTGTTTGGTTTAAACTCGAAGGCGCCTTAATTTTGTAAATTGAACTGGTTTAGTATCCTATCAGACCTTACAGATGCTTATCCTTAAAGTTCTTATGGCAACTCTGAATTCAGATTAAGGACTACGAATACCTACCTAATCATTTATTTATTTTTTTAA
>JAURMN010000042.1 GCA_030830725.1 Balneolales bacterium
CTTCTCGCAGAACCGATCTGAGTTGGATTGAAATAACAAGGTGAGAGCTGATTTCGTTTCCTGCTTCTCTCGTCTGGATTTCTCATTTATGAGAATGGGTAATTCGTGTTTATGAACGCAAATTTCTTATTAGAAAAGCGCTTTTCATGTTTGTTTTGGAATTTTTCATACATTTGCCTCATCGCGCTTTTTTTAAAGAATCACAATAATTAATTCCTATTCACTAACACACTCTTTTATGAAAAAAGCTATGTCCATCCTGATGTTAATTGGTCTGATGATTTCGGGCCATACTCACCTATATGCACAAGCATCTGGAACGGTCTCAGGGACTGTTCTGGAAGCAAGCAGTGGGGATCCGCTCGCAGGTGCAAACATTGCCATTCTGGGTACTACACGTGGTACCGTAAGTGATATCGACGGCCGTTATTCGATCTCACTGGCTCCTGGCTCCTATTCGGTACGCGCCAGCTTCGTTAGCTACACCTCTCAAACAGTTACGATTACAGTAACTGCCGGTCAGACTACGGAGCTCAATTTTCAGCTCGAGTCGGATATTATCGGCTCGGACGAATTAATCGTTCTGGGTACACGTTCTACCCAAAGAACCGTGATTGAATCTGCTGTTCCGGTGGATGTGATCACGAATCTTGAAATCGAGCAATTCGCTTTCCCTCAGACTACAGAAATTATCCGCCAGTTGGTGCCTAGTTTTAATTCACCAAAATCTTCTGTAACGGATGGAACGGATCACATTAACCCGGCAACTCTTCGTGGTTTAGGGCCTGATCAGGTGTTGGTATTGGTGAACGGAAAGCGTCGTCACACCTCTTCCTTGGTCCACGTGAACGGATCCATCGGGCGTGGTTCTACCGGAGTTGACTTAAACGCCATTCCGTCTAACATGATTGAGCGCATTGAAGTGCTTCGTGATGGTGCAGCCGCTCAGTACGGATCGGATGCCATTGCAGGGGTGATTAACATTGTGCTGAAAAAGACAGCCGGTCTTGATGCATCTCTCACACTAGGTCAAAATCTAAGTGTCGAAAACAGAGGATATGAAAAAGAAGAATCTCTAGCCCCAGGAACAAATCCTCAATCATGGGCGGGAAATTCACAATTCTTTGAGAAAGACGTACTATACACAGATGGACAAACCATGACCTTCCACCTAGGATATGGAGGTGAATTGGGGGATCGTGGTTCCTATTATATTTCCGGTCAATATCGGAATCAGGAGCCGAATAATCGTGGCGGTAATGATCCTCGTCAGCAGTATCCTTTATTGAACGGAAGCCCAGATCCACGCGAAGCAACCTTTAATCGCGTGAATCATAAACATGGTAGTGCAGAACTTCAGGATCTATCTCTCTTTCTGAATGCTGATTATCAAATGGATGATCAAAAATCCTGGTATGCGTTTGGTGGTGTTTCCAATCGTCAAGGATCGGCAGCTGGATTCTATCGTCGTGCCTTGGATGCCCGTAACACGCTGGCGATTTATCCTGACGGATTCCTCCCGCACATTGAGACCAATATTTTTGACGGATCATTCTCCACTGGAATCAAAGGGCAACTTGGTGACTGGGATTATGATGTAAGCCAGACACTGGGACAAAATCGATTGGAGTATGGCGTAAACAAATCACTAAATGCATCATTTGGTGAAACCAGTCCATCCAAATTCTATGCCGGTGCGCTTCAATTCTCACAAATGAGCACCAATATGGACCTCGTTCGTGGCTATGATATTGGTACAGCATCCCCATTGAGCTTGGCATTTGGCGCAGAATTCCGTTACGAGAATTATGTAATCGAAGCAGGTGAAGCACCTTCTTACATGGCAGGTCCTGTACCCGGGAAAGCCGCAGGTTCACAGGTATTTCCTGGATTCCAGCCACGTAACGCTACGGATAAATCACGGACAAACATTGGACTCTATCTGGATTTAGAGAATGACGTTACCGAAAAGCTCTTATTTGGCGCCGCCGTGCGTTATGAGAATTACTCTGACTTCGGATCCGTTCTGACAGCCAAAGCGAGTACTCGCTTCGAATTGACAGAGGAATTTGCCGTTCGTGGCGCCGTAAGTACCGGTTTCCGAGCACCTTCACTGGCGCAATCTTATTTCTCTACTATTTCGACAAACTTCATCGATGGAGTGCCATTTGAAGTGGGAACATTCCCGGTCACCAGCCCTGTAGCTCGTGCATTGGGAGCCAAAGATTTGGTTGAGGAGTCCTCTGTCAATATGAGTGCCGGTGCCACTTATTCTAAAGGCAACTTCAGCCTTACTGCGGACGTCTATAACATCGAATTGAAAGACCGGGTGGTACTAAGTGAGAATTTTACCGGTTCTGGATCTGCAGGGTCAATTCGTGATTTTCTTCAAGGAAGAGGTGTGAATGCAACAGGTGGTCGTTACTTCACCAATGCGGTAGATTCCAAGACACAGGGGATCGATATTATCGCACGCTATGCGTTCGAAACAGCTAATGATGCTACCCTCCGAGCAACTGTTGCAGCTAACTTCACCAAGACGGAGATTACCAACAAGGATGAAATCGTAACTCCCGCGGCGCTTTCACAGTATACCTCGGTGCCGCTTTTTGGCCGGAATGAGCAGGGTAGATATGAAATGGGACAGCCTAAGAGCAGTGTTCAGACGACCTTTGGATACTCCAAAGGAATCACGAATCTTACACTTCGTGTGAACCGTTTTGGCGAATACACCAACTTGAGTGCAAGTAATCCTGATTTTGATCAGGAGTATGCCGGCAAGTTGATCACAGACTTTGAAGTGGCCTTCCGTGTCTCTCAAGGGTATCGATTTGCAGTCGGCTCAAACAACCTGTTCGATGTCTATCCTGATAGACAGTTCCAGAATAACAGTAATAACGGGATCTTCCAGTTCCCATCCTCATCTCCATTTGGATTTGCAGGACGGTACATCTACACCAGAATCAACATCGATCTTTGATTCGGTTGAAACTTGAGCAAGGCTGAAGTACAAGAGTTTAGCCTTCTCCCAAAATTTAGGATGTTGTATTGGACAAGCCGGTTATGCAATGCGTAGCCGGCTTTTTTTATGCAGAAAACGTAGAAGCGTAAGACAAGTAAGACTAAGAATTACAGGAAGCCCAAGTACTCCTAAGTACCGGAAGAATACTCTCCACGTCGCTCCATGAACACTCGTGTAACCGCTGAGGAGAGAAGAAAAATCAGAGATATGTAATAGCCCCAGAAAGCCAGGATAAAGATAAAAGTATACCCTTGATAGTAAGTCTGATATCTACTGATGGCATACCCGAGATAGAGACCGGTAGCCCAACGGAAGACTTCGAATAGAAGGGTAAAGATGGTAGCTCCGAACAAACAGGCTTTCGTTGATATCCGCCGCTCGCTAATCGTTTTTAGGAGTAGAAACATGATCAGAAAGGCAAAAATAACGGGTAAAAATCGTGTAATCCACTCAATGACTGCGCTGATATGGATTAACTCCCCGCTCCAGGGAATCACGAGTTGAGAAAGATCTACAATAGAGAACACCCAGATTACAAATCCAAAAAAGACAAAGATTCCACCCAGTACTCCGAAGACTAGAATCGTATAGAGCGTCTCTACCAATGGGTGTTTGCGGTCGGCGACTTCCAAAATTTGAAAGAGCGCATGTTTCATGGTATAAATTAGACTCAGAGAGAATAGAGCCATCACCAAAAGTCCAAATCCTCCGAGGATACCTCTTGAGCCAATGATTGGGGAGAGGAGTTCCTCAAGTGGAAAATTTCCAGTTTCGAGTCGAGGGATAAATTCAGCACCGTATTGAATTACAGCATCATATGCTGTTTGGATGGACAGGATGTATCCTAAAACTGAAAAAATGATGAGTAAAAAGGGGATTGAGCAAAGAAATAGTTGAAACGTGATTGCAGACGCACTAAAAAAAACATCATGTTGGCGAAGAATCTCAATAGTTCTGCGTAAAAAACCCCGTAAAAGTGTGCTATTTTCCATATCCTACCTAGTTAGGAAAGGTGTCTTCTCATAGAGATGTTAACTTTTAGTCTTTACTTAATATACCACGATTCAAGTTATCACTGCTCAGTTTGTAAAATCCAAGTATGAGTCCTAAAAACGAAACCCCACTAATGAGACAATATCGGGAGATGAAAGCATCTGCACCCGGTACGCTACTCCTTTTTCGGGTGGGAGATTTTTATGAGACGTTTGATGAAGATGCCGTAGTGGCAAGTAAGGAATTAGGTATCACCCTGACCAAGCGGAACAATGGGGGGGACATGACGCCTTTGGCTGGATTTCCACATCACGCGGTAGATTCTTATTTGCCAAAACTGGTACGTAAAGGCTATCGCGTAGCAGTATGTGAGCAGACTGAAGATCCTGAGACCGCTAAAAAAGCCGGTAAAAAGATCGTTTCTCGAGAAATTACGGAGATTACAACTCCCGGTGTGACGCTGTCAGAGCATGTTCTTAACCAAAGACGGAATAATTACATTCTTTCGTTAGTGGAGCAAAAACAGAGGATCGGATTTGCTTTTGCGGATATTTCGACTGGTGAATTTGCGTTGTCTGAAACAGATGCCGGAGCGTTGCGAGAATTATTGACGTTGCTGCAACCTGCTGAATTGTTACTTCCGCCTGGAGGTAAAAGTCCAAGAACAGATTCACAGTCTGGGAGGGATGATAGCCATAGCGTTTTAAAGAATGGAATGTCTCTCCCGATGGAATATCAGCAGATCCCTAAAGCGGTAGGTGAGGCATGGATTTATGGTGGAAAAGAGGGTTACACTCTTCTTACGGATCATTTTGGGACCCATTCGCTAAAAGGATTTGGAGTGGATGAGTTAGAGTTAGCGCATGTGGCGGGCGGTGCGCTTTTAGAATATCTAAGACTGACTCAAAAAACTGGATTAAAACAATTACGGACGTTATCGCGCTTTGACCGGGAAGACTACATGAGTCTGGACACAGTGACCAAGCGAAATTTGGAGCTGATTACCCGTGCACAGGATGGAGAAGAAGAAGGATCTCTGATCTCGATCTTGGACGAGACGGTCACGGCGATGGGAAGTCGATTATTAAGAAAGTGGGTGGTTCGGCCGCTACTACATGCAGAGCAGATTCAAGAGCGTCATGCCCGTGTGGAGCAGCTTTACTCCCGACACCCAGAGCGAAGAGCATTTCGAGAGGCCTTGGATGAAATCGCGGATTTGGAACGGTTGATTTCACGGATTTCATCAGGCAGAACCACGCCTCGAGATCTGGGAGCATTACGTTCATCACTTCGCAATATTCCCAAGGTAATAGAAGCCGGAAAAAGTGTGGGTGATGGGCCAATCCATGGGGTTTTGAAGGAATTGAAAGAGCATCCAGAGCTTTTAGAAAGACTAGAAAGCGGACTGCAAGATGAGCTTCCACAGCTTTTGAGAGATGGAGGAGTGATTCGTGATGGGGTGAGTGATGAGCTTGATGAACTTCGGTCTCTAGCCAAAGACAGCAAGAAGGTAATATCCGGGATGCGAGACGCTATCGTGCAACAGACGGGTATTAGTTCTCTAAAAATTGGCTATAACAAAGTATTTGGCTACTACATTGAAGTGACTAAAGCTCGGAAAGAGCCTATACCCGAGAACTTTATCCGAAAACAGACTCTGGTGAACGCTGAGCGATATATCACCCCGGAGCTCAAGGAGATTGAAGAGAAAATATTAGGGGCTGAGGAGCGGATTATTGCTCTCGAAGAGCAGCTTTTTGAGGAGCTGCGACTTATTGTCGCAGAGCAAACAGAGGCCATCCAGAAAACTGCGTCCATTTTGGCAGAATTAGATGTGCTGCAATGTTTTGCTGAGGTGTCGTTCCATAATGGTTATGTGAAACCTGTGATCGACGAAGGCTCCCGAATCGAGATTAAAAAAGGTCGACATCCAGTGGTGGAAAAGATCTTGGGTCCGCAGACACCATTTATTCCAAATGATCTGGTTTTAGATCATGAGAAGGAGCAGATTCTGATCATTACCGGACCGAACATGGCCGGAAAAAGTGTGATTTTGAGACAGGCCGGGTTGATTGTGTTGATGGCACAAATTGGCTGTTTTGTGCCTGCAGCAGCGGCTCATATTGGGGTGGTAGACAAAATCTTTACTCGAGTAGGGGCCTCAGATAATTTAGCTTCGGGTGAGAGTACCTTTCTCGTAGAGATGAATGAGACGGCCAACATTTTGAATAATGCGACAAATCGGTCTTTGATTCTTCTTGATGAAATTGGGCGCGGGACTTCCACATTTGATGGCTTAAGTATTGCCTGGGCATTAGCCGAATATCTGCATAATGAGGCGAAGGTGGCGGCTAAAACATTATTTGCTACCCATTATCATGAATTGAACGAATTGGCAGCCAGATATCCAAGGATTCGCAACTATAATGTAAGTGTGAAGGAGCATGAAGGGAATGTGATTTTCCTGAGAAAGTTGGTGGAGGGTGGCGCAGATCATAGTTATGGAATTCAAGTTGCCGCATTGGCCGGATTACCTGGAAGACTTTTGGAACGGGCGAGGGAAGTATTGCGAAATTTGGAAAGTCATACACTAGAAGTGAGTGGAGCTACATCCAAAAAGGCTCCAGACCTACCGGCACAGCAACCCTACCCTGAACATCAAATGACACTTTTTGCTGCGGAGTCGGATCCAGTAGTGGAACAAATTCTGGATCGGCTCGAGGCCATTGAGACTGATCGCCTGACCCCGCTAGAGGCGTTGGTTCTGTTGGGTGAATTGAAAAAATTACTTAAGTGAATCAATCTCTAGATGAATAATTGTGAAAGCAAAGACGTGAATAAGTGAAAAACTCTGCGAAACATATTTCGGATCGGATTCGCTTGATGATCACCACCAAACAGTTTCAGGTGGGAGAGCTCCTACCTTCCACCCGCGAACTAGGGCGCCAACTTGAGGCTAGTTTTCATACGGTTCGCAAGGCTTATCAACTCCTGGAAAAAGAGGGATTGATTGAAGGGCAGACTGGACGAGGATTTGAGGTGAAACGTCATTCGACTTTGTTGGATAAAACGGATCGGCTTGAAATTGGCGCAGAGAAGATGCGAGTGGTCATTGAGGAATTGATCGGGTATGGCTTAGACGAGTCGGAGATTGAGACGCTTTTTGAAGAACAATTAATGTTTCAGGAGTGGCCGGATCGCATTCAAGCCAGTGTAGTGATTGCTGAAACCAAAGAATTAGCGCAAATGCTTTCTGAGGCGATACAGAGACAGGTTGGTGTTCGGACAGAGGCTGCTGGGATGCAGGTATTGAGCCAAGAGAGTGAGCAGATCTTAGATTATGATGCGATTTTTGTACCCATTCATCTTTATGGGGGTTATCACCTTTTACGGGATCAACTTCGGGTAATTCCGCTCAGTTATACATTTGAGATGGAAGCCTTATTGACATTGTCGGAAGGATTGGCATCTGACACCATAGGGTTGGTCACTTCTGAAGATGCCTCGATTCCGATTTTATTGGAGGCCTTGAAGTCATCCGTGCAGGTCCAAGGTTCTTTTTTGGCCGGCGCGACTTATGGAAAATCTTTACCCCTCTTTGTAAGAAATGCCGATTTGGTGGTTTATACAGCTGGATCTTCAAAAATGGTGGAGCCCCGGCTGCCTGAACAGAGTCGAATCGAACTCAATTACTCCTTAACAGAGCGAAGCGTGGAAGCAATACGAGCTGAATTATGGGATCAATGATGAAGGAATCGCTCTCAGAACTACTAAAAACCTCAAAAAAGGCACTTCTTTCTGAAATCAAGACCTTGCAGGATGTTCCGGCTCAGCTTCATCTACGAGACGGACGAAAGGTGGGGAAACTCGATCGCACCTATCGATTTGAAGGAGGGACAGTAGCTCTGCGGTTTGCTGAGAAGATATCGGCACGAACTCCGGCGGAAACTTCTGAAATTGAGTCTGAAAAAAAGGGTGAACTAGCCGAACTCGTTTCTCTTGAGAATAATGAAGTTGTTCTAAAGCTTTCGAAGGATTATGGAGATCGTATCCAAGAATTGGAACTTGAGTGGGAAAACGATTTTGTGCCTCGAAAGACGCTGGAGGAGATCGAGTTTATTTCGGACAATGCCGAGGCTAGAAAAAAGGCAGAACGATTAGCTAGTGATGAACCGGGAGAGTTGGAAAGGGGCAAAAGCGAAGAGGCATATAACATAATTACAGATCAGCAGCGTAATGCCTCACAAATAGAAGCGATCGAAAAGGCGATGAAGCGTTCGCGATTGTTGATCTGGGGTCCTCCGGGAACCGGAAAAACAGCCACGCTAGGATATATTGCAGCCAATTTTCTAAATCGAGGAAAGCGCGTACTATTTGCTTCGAATACCAACCGCGCAGTAGATGTGGGGCTAAAAAGTATTCTGCAAGCCTTAGAAATCGGTCGAATACCAGTACATCCACACCAGATTTCCAGATATGGTGAATGTGTGTTGGAGGATGATCAGCTTCTCTCCTTTGCCTTTGACACACAAATCGAGCAACGACAAGAGCTTCGACGTGAAGAGGTTCGCGAAGATATGGAGTGGCTGGCGGTGTTGAAGAGATTGGAAGAGCGATCAGGTGGGAAACTTAACGAAGCCGATCCGGATGTGATTCGGGTGTTGGATGCTCTGGAAGAACGTGGGGGCCGTGAAGAGGTAGAAGCTCGAGCCGAAGATGCTCTCTATTTGAATGAGCGAAATGAGTTTCGGAAACGTAGACTCATTGCAACTACATTGGCCAAAGTTTGTACGTCTGAACTGTTTCGGCAGCGAGAATTTGACGTAGTGATTGTGGATGAGGCCTCAATGGCCAATATTCCGGCATTATTGGTATTAGCATCCCATGCGAGCTCGCAGCTCATCATTACGGGCGATCCAATGCAACTCCCACCGATTTCGGTGGCGGAAGAGGATGAAGCTCGTGAGTTTATGGAGCAGGACATTTTTACCTGGCTATCCAGTGCTAAGTCTACGGCCGATCTTTTTGAGTGGCACGATCGTCATCCGGAGGATACCGCCTTTTTTGATACACAATATCGGATGAAGGATGCTCTGGCCAAGGTGATTAGTTCAGTCTTTTATGAAGGCAGGCTTCGATCGGCGGATGAGAAGGGTTTTGGATCTGCGGGTGATGAGAGTGTTGGATTTAAAGGTGCGGATGAATGGAAAATGGCTAGATCTGACCGATTCTACGGCACCGAAGAATCCGCTGCTTTTTTCCTTGTAGACACCTCTCAGGAACGCCCCTTCATTAGGATTGAAGATCGAAGTCGAGGATTCAAACCGGTGAATGACGTTCACATGCGACGGCTTCATCAACTCATTCTTGATCAACTGGCCAAAGGAATTCGTACGTCCGAAATTGGAGTGATTGTACCTTTTCGTCACTCCGTCTATGAAATCGGGCGTTTTTTAAGCCGAGAGGGGCTTCGAGAGATCGAAGTCGGTACGATCCATACGTTTCAGGGTCGTGAAAAGTCGATTATTCTTTTCGATACCGTGATGAGTGGAGAAAGTGGGCGTCATTATACCGTGCGGCCATTGGACGAGACAAAGAATTCCAATCCTATCCATGTTCCCCGACTACTTAATGTGGCCTGCTCTCGTTCTAAAAAAGAGCTTTACATCCTGGCCGACATGGAACACATCCAAAAACTCTATCGGAATAAATTTCTGGGTAAGCTTTTAGTTGCGCTGAACCAGTAGGTCAATTTCAGGTTGACAGACCGAAATTGGGGAGTCATTTGGCTGGAGAGATAAGTGTCATTGTAGACCAAGAAGAGATCAGAGAGTGGTGCAAAACGCCACTGAAGTCGAGAATTGATGCCCAAATTATCCGCTTGATTACTGTACTGCACCAGCGTAGTCCAGTATAATGTGGACGTGAAAGTAATATCGAGGCGTGGACTTACGATCCAGTAATCAGCGTCGGGCTGAGGATCTGGCATTCGAATGGCATCATAGCGAAGATTCATTCGGAGATTTACATACGGCTGAATTCGATACCCAACTTCTGCCTCTACATTGGTCACTTTACCATTGAAAAAGCTTCCCGTTGCTCCTTTTAAAGTGGTTGTAAGAAGGCGTGATCGATTGGACTGAATTTCAATACTGGTTTGAGCATAGTCATATCCTCTGTTTCCGGGTATGGGGACTGCATTATCAATACCAGTTGGATCAAACGGATCCCTGAGATAGGTGTACTCGCGAACATGATTTAGTTTAAGGGAACTTTGGTTTTGAAATTCGATCTCATAGGATAGGTCTAACATCCGGTCGGTGAGTTTAAACTCTTCACTGGGTCGTCGGTACTGGATCAGCAGAGCTCCAACGGTATGTTGATTGATCGGACCTTTCCCGGGGTAGAAGTATTTCTCAAAATGAGCCCCATTTTTGAAGATATCCACCCTCGGAACAAACCCTAAATCAGCTCGGAAATCTTGGTCAACATAGCCCCAATCAGAGGTTGCAGAAAAAGATCGAGAATCATAACTCAACGAAGCCTGAGAGGAGAAATTCCCTTCGAAGTCACCTGGTTGAAACGACTTGTGAAGGTAAAATTTCCCAGTCCAACTGTTGTCGGAAGAGGCGAGAGTAAAGTCGGAACCGATCACTCGATTGTATTTTTCATCGGGTGTGAGAAAGGTAAATTCTTGGGATGTTTGACGATTCACAGCAAAAAAGCTGAGCGAGGAGCGTGTAAAGACTTTGCGTTGTAGAACGGCCATCGAGTTGGAATAAGAGGCGATCTCATTCCCAGGATCTTCATCGGTTTGGATGGCTAGCACCCCAATTCTCCAATCTTGATTCAGTTTTCCGCTCAGTCGCGCTCCAGTCGTGATTTGATTTTGAATCAGATTCCCATCTAGATCTTCTGCCAAACCAATACGTCTAGAGAAAAAGGGCCTCGCATCTCCAAAACGGTTTCCAAGAGTGGCGAAGAGATCACTGTTATCGATAAAAAATTGTCGTTTTTCAGGGAGTCTGAGTTCGAATCGAGTGAGATTCGTGACGATGTCGTCCACTTCCACATTCGAGAAATCAGGATTTATAGTCAGATCTAAGTTGAGAGCAGATCCAATCGAAATTTTGGCGTCTAACCCGGTTTTGAAGGGATATTCGGTTTTAGTTTCTGAGAAGTCGCGCTCAGCCAATTGATTGATGTAGGGGATGAGAGCAATTGGACTTGCAGGTTTCTTGAGCGGTTTTTCGAACTCGATTTCACCTGCAAACGCCAAGCTTGGAAGTCGTTGGTTTTGAGGTACAGGTCCCCAAGCAGATCGTTCTCCTCCCTGGACATCAATTCGAAACGCTTGTAATCCCCACGAGGTCTCGCCTTCTCGGAATTTGAGCGATGCAAATGGGATCTGAAACTCACTGGTAAATCGTGCGCCGTCACGACGAGTCTGAGATTTCCATTTGGTTTCCCAACTGTCATTAAATTCGACCCCGCCTTCTGCGGCAAGGGCTTCTCTTTCTGCGCCAAATGGTGTTATGCTAAAGACAAAGGCGTTATTTCCGTCTCTGTAGGTATCAAACATCACGGAAACATTATCATTTAATCGACCTGAAAAATCTCGTCTCAAGCTTGATACGACATAATCATCCCCTATGGCATCTGCATCAATCCCAACATAGATAAATACATCATCGTATAAGAACCGAATCCGAGTCGCGTGGATGGCTTGAGTTGTATCACTAGGAAAATTCTGCCAAAATCCGTCGATTTGATCCGCGATCTGCCATATCGATTCATCCAGTATTCCATCTATGGTAATGGATTCAGTGATGTGCTTTGCGGTAATCTTTCGAGGAGAGGTTTTATCAAGTATTTCAGAAGGTTTATCCTGATCTATAGAAGTCGATTGAGTGGTACGATCTGAAACGGTTATCTGTGACAGAGCAGAATCAGTAAGTAATATACAGAGTGCAAGAGCGGCAAAAATAGACTTCATTACTTGAGATAAGCGATTATACAGACTAGACTCCAATCATAGACAGTTCAAAAACACAAAACCACTATAACATAGGCTTACAAAATTGAGATAAAGAGTGCAGGGTTTGGTTCTCCAACACCGGATTAACGGAATTCTCACGGTTTCAGTTCATTTTCTTGATTCCAGCGATCGGCGAGTTTTTTTTCATCAAGTCTTTTGTAGGGGGATAGTCGTATTAGAGAAGGAGAGGCAAGGGTCATTTCTCGTTTACCGAGTGCCCCGGGAGCTTTTGCCAAGTACCATCCTGCCGCTGCCATGGCCATCCGAGCGGAAACTGAGGCGGAGTAGGTGCGGAGGGTTGCATTTTCGGTAGCCCAACTTTTGATTTTCGCGAAAAAATCAGCGGTCCAACACTCGGGGTTCACTTCGGGCGAAAACGGGTCGTGAAAGA
>JAURMN010000012.1 GCA_030830725.1 Balneolales bacterium
CCGGGTCAAAGCATGCGTGAGCACAAGGTGCGGACGAAGTTCAACACCGTGAAGGGAGTCATCGAAGGGCGTTCAATTATTATTGTCGATGACTCGATTGTACGAGGCACCACATCCCGATATCTGGTGGATATGGTCCGAGCCGCAAATCCCGCTGAAATCCATTTCCTGGTGAGCTCCCCGCCCATAACCCATCCTTGCTTCTACGGAATGGATTTTCCAAGCCCTAACGAGTTGATGGCCAATCGGTTTGATCGAGATATTGAGGCCATGGCCAAGGAAATCGGGGTTGATTCACTGCGATATCTTTCCCCGGCAGGATTGGTAAACGCGGTCAAGGAGTCGAATGATTCAACGCATGACTATTGCACGGCCTGTTTTACGGGTAAGTACCCGGTCCCCGTTGAATTTGAAGTCAGCAAAGAGGAGAACGAACTGATCTAAATCAGTCAGTTATCGCCATGGCCTTCCACAAAGCCGAATTCATTACCTCAGCCACTACCCTGTCCAATTGTCCTGCTGAGTCTTTGCCCGAATTTTGTATGGCCGGACGTTCCAATGTGGGCAAATCTTCCCTGATCAACCGCATGACCAATCGTCTGAAACTGGCTCGTACCTCAAACACCCCGGGTAAAACCCAACAGATGAATTATTATCGCATTGATGATGCCTTGTTTCTGGTAGATTTACCTGGATTCGGATATGCCAAAGTACCAGAAAAAGAGCGGAAAAAATGGGGTATCGCCATTCGCGACTATTTGGAAAATCGCTCTACCCTTCGCTTGATCTTACATCTGGTCGATTCCCGTCATCCACCTACGGCGCTGGATGAAGAGTTTTTTTACTGGATGGCCAGCCGCCAGAAACCATTTGCGGTCATTATGACAAAATCGGATAAACTTTCAGCTAAACAGCTAACCGATTCCAAAAAACGTGTTGAGTCTTTGCTGAAGGAGATGAATATCGAGGTTCCAATCATGACCTGTTCTTCCGATACCGCAGCCGGTATGGAGGAAATACGGGAGTTGATATTGGAATTTTCGACCCCCTCCTGACGTTGTTCAATCATTACCACCCTTTAACCCTACTTTAATCCGTACTTTTCCCTATGTCTACTTCCTTTAAAGTTCTACTTCTCGACGGTGTTGATGCCATTTGTGCCGAAGTTTTTACCAAGCGAGGCATCCAATCCGATCAGCCTGGTAAATTGGAACACGCTGAATTACTTCGGATTCTTCCAGAATATTCCGGTCTGGTAGTGCGATCCGCAACCACTGTTACGGCTGAAGTACTTGAACATGCACCTAATTTGAAGGTCGTGGGTAGAGCCGGCGTCGGAGTAGATAATATTGACTTGAAGGCGGCAACGGCTAAGGGAGTGCTGGTAATGAATACCCCCGACGGGAATACCATTTCCACTGCCGAGCATACTTGTGGCATGATCCTCTCTCTTGCTCGAAACATTCCTGAAGCCGTTGCGAGTGTAAAAAGCGGAAAATGGGATCGTAAATCCTTTATGGGGACCGAAGTGTATGGCAAAACACTCGGGATTGTGGGACTTGGTAAAATTGGAACGGAAGTTGCCCGTAGAATGGCCAGCTTTGGTATGCAGATTGTAGGGTACGATCCTTTCGCCTCAGAGGAGCATGCCGAGCGTAATGGAATTAAACTTTTGGATCTCGATGAGGTTTTAGGAGCCTCCGACTTCTTGACCGTCCATACACCGCTGACCGAAAAGACCAAAGGGTTAATATCCCTGGCTTCAGCTGAAAAATTAAAGCCGGGAATTCGCCTGGTAAACTGTGCCCGTGGGGGGATAATTGAAGAAGCCGATCTTCCGGTGCTCCTCGAAAAAGGTGTTATTGGCGGCGTGGCCCTGGACGTATTTTCAAGCGAACCCCTCACGCCTGAGCTCATTGCCATGGTGCAACATCCGGCCGTGATCTCCACTCCGCATTTGGGAGCCTCTACAGAAGAAGCTCAAGAAAAAGTAGCAGAACAAATTGCTGATCAAATGGCCGATGCTCTCGAAAATAAAGGCTATAAAGGTAGCGTGAATGGAAAATCGATTGCTCTGTTGGCCAATGACGATGTTCAACCCTATCTCGAGTTAGCTGAAAAATTGGGGACATTATGCGGACAACTGATGCCAAAACACTCCAGTGAACTCACCATCGAATACAATGGTGAATCTGCTCGCTTCAGTGAACTCCTCACGGATGGTGTGCTGAAGGGACTTCTCGGGGCTTATATCACCGATTCCGTAAATCTGATTAATGCACGCACCTATGCCACAGATCGTGGGCTTTCCATTAAGGAAATCTCCAGCAATCAATCGGAGACGTATCGCGATTTAATCCGGGTGAATCTGGGTAAAGATGGTGCCTACACACAGATTGCGGCTACAATATTTGGGGAAAAAGATTACCGGGTTGTCGAGATTGATAAATTCCGAATCGAACTTAAAATGGGCGGTGATATGCTCATGTATCAAAATCAGGATGTACCGGGAATGCTGGCCTCCGTGGCCGGTGCTCTTGCCTCACAAAATGTCAATATTGGGGCATTGAGTTTGGGCCGTGGCGCGAAGGGTCAGGATGCGGTAACCGTTCTCCAAATTGATAAAAAGCTCAGTGATCAGGAATTTGAGAAGGTCAAGGCGCTGAACGGAGTACGGGAGTTGAAATATTTCTCCCTGCCAGAATAATCATCGCCGAATGCGGAGTCGTTAGTTTCGAATCCGGAAGCTCACCGCGCCCACCAGCATCACAATTACCGAACCCACCACCGTGTAAAGTGGCCATGCGATGGTGAGCTCGTGAAACGGCATCCACTCCGGGAGTGCACGTCGAATCGGGCCGTCCACCATCAAAAGCAGGGTTCCAAGCGACACAAAAAAGCCAATCAAGGCATCTTTGGCCTCAGGTCGTGGGAAAAAACGGCCCAAAAAGAAGAGCCCCAGTAGACCTCCGTAGGTGTAGGAGGCAATACTCAACCCCAATTCCACAACTGCCGGGCGCTGATCGCTGCTGAGTTGCAACCAAGCAAATCCAATGGCCGACATCGCTAAAACTACAGCCCAGCTCAGTGAAACTTTTCGTGACACCGCAAGTTCCTTCTCATCCGACCATTGTGTTGCTCCGGGCCAAAGGGGTTTAATCAAATCAAATGTAGTGGAAGAGGAGAG
>JAURMN010000043.1 GCA_030830725.1 Balneolales bacterium
ATATGCGATTGAGTACGACTACGTGCCCCCTTATCAGATTAAGCGATCCCTAGAAACCAAACGTATTAAGGGGTTATTCTTTGCGGGCCAGATTAATGGTACAACCGGGTATGAAGAAGCCGCTTGCCAGGGACTTATGGCAGGAATCAATGCTGCGTTAAGCGCCCAGGAAAAAGACCCATTTGTACTTGAACGTTCAGAGGCCTATATCGGAGTGTTGATTGATGATTTGATCAGCAAAGGGACCGAAGAGCCCTATCGCATGTTTACGTCACGTGCAGAGCATCGCATTTTGTTAAGACAGGATAATGCGGACCAGCGTCTCTTACCGAAGGGTATGGAATTAGGTTTAGTGTCCGCAGAGGACCAAACCCGCTTCGATCAAAAAATGAAGAGACTGGCAGCCCTTAGAAAAGTACTTAAGAAAACGACGATTAGACCGGAAGAATGCAATCCTCATCTTGAGCGCCTTGGCACATCCCCTATTTCACAACCCATGAAGGTAGAACAACTTGTTGGCAGGCCTGAAATTGCCTTGTCTGAATTAATATCCTGGTCTGAAAAAGCATCACAAGAGATTAATAATATTAGAGTTAAGGGTAATGATATTGAGCTTGTTGAAACGGAGTTCAAATATTCAGGATATATTGAAAAAGAATTTGAAATGGTGAGAGAGTTGAAGGAAAAAGATGAGCTGAAAATCCCGGGCTCGTTGGATTATCACAAAATTAAAAGCCTATCCACAGAGGGTCGATTGAAACTTGAAAAGGTTAAGCCCGAAACCTTAGGGCAGGCCGGAAGAATCAGCGGTGTTTCCCAAAGTGATTTAGCAGTATTACTTGTCTATCTGAAAAATTAGGCAAGACATAATGTTTCACGTGAAACAATAATCATGACGCCAACACTCTTTTCCTCTAAGGATGTTCAGGGCCTGTACTCTAAGCATCAAGACAAACTTGAACAGTACGTCGATCTTTTACTATGGTGGAATCAAAAAATTAATCTGGTAAGTCGCGATGTTTCACGTGAAACAATTAATAAACACATTGAACACTCACTGATAGCTTCATTCTTTCTGGAGGGAAGTGAAAAGGTGCTTGATACAGGAACTGGTGGAGGGCTTCCTGGGATCCCACTCTCTATTCTCCACCCGCAGATACCCTTTATACTGAATGATATACAGATGAAAAAAGGGGCAGCATTGAGACAAATGACATCTGAACTTGGGTTGTCACACGTTTCGATCCACATCTCAAGTATAGACCAAATGATTCTAGAGGAACCCGTGACCGTGGTTTCTAAACATGCTTTTAAAATCAAGGATTTGATGCCGGCTCTAAAGAAGGTTCAGTGGCGGGACATCGTTCTTCTTAAAGGATTATTGGATATTGATCTGGAATTGGGTTATTTAACTCAGGTAGAAGCCAGTGTGCTAAATCTTCATGAAGTCATGAAAGATGAGTGGTATAAAGGGAAGGGATTGTTGAGAGTTCGAAGAATAGAGAGATAATCTCCAATATGGACCATCTTAAAAGTACAGATCGATTACTAAAGCTCATTACCCTGTTACAGGGTAATAGTGAGCGACTTACCGTTCAAAAATTAGCAGAACGATTTGGGGTTACAAAACGAACGATCTACCGAGATCTGAATAAACTGGCTACTTTGGAAATTCCCGTTACGCATGATGTATTTGAGGGATATGGGATCAAAAAAGAGTATACCATCCCTCCATTAATGTTCAGTTCTAAAGAGCTTGCTACACTAATTGTGGGGTTGAACTTCGTAAAATCACAAGCCGATAAACAGTTGTGTTACGACGCAGAAGCTGTTGAAGATAAGATTAGGCAAGTGCTTCCCGGCCCATTAAAACTGTTTATGGACTCCTTGTCGGAACGAACCATTGTAGATCCTTTCCTTCATTTTGGCGTTGAGAAAGTCGACGGAGGGAACTGGTATCAGATTTCTTCTGCGATTGCGGGACGAAAAAGAATCGAATTTGATTACCTGGCTGAGCGTTCAAGCACTACAGGGTTTAAAAAAACAGACTCGGCCCGCAACGATAGAGAAAACAAATATAATCTCAAAAGAATAGTAGATCCATATATGATCGTTTTTTATAAAGATCATTGGAATCTTATAGGATTTTCACATAAAAGAAAGGAAGTACGAAATTATATACTAAATCGTATACAGAATCTTTATATACGTGAGGATCAGTACAAAGAGATAATAGATTTCCCAATTGAGGCCATTCTTTTTCGATCTGACAAGCGTGCATATCAGATCGTAGTAGAAGTAGATGAGAAAGCAGATCGTCAGTTTAAAGCGAATTTACCAACAAAAATAGTTAAGAAAAACGAAATAAAACCTAATAAATTTAGGTATCAATTTACGTTTGACAACCTGGATTATATGAACCGGTGGTTGTTACAATTTGCTAAAGATGTGAGGGTGATAAGGCCAAAAGTATTAAACGAAAAAAGAGAAGAGCTCCTCAGGGAGCTCCTGAAGTCGAACAATTCTTAATCAGCAGAGATTGTGTCCTTCGAAGGCAACTCGTTTAATGATGACTAGTTCAACACTCACTTATTCGATACCCTTTCACTCGACGTCCTCTTCCTCTTCATAGTCGTCATCCGTATCTTGATCTGCATCATCCTCGAGTTCGTCTTCTTCTACCTCGTCATTCTCCTCAAATTCAGACTCGGCCTCTTCATCTGAAAAATCATCTTCCATTCCCTCGAGGCGCTGCTGACCCGTTGGATTATCGGATGAAGATTCAACAACACCGGATGCACTTGCGTCAGCAGTCAATTCCACTTCTTTTTCGTCATCATCACTGGCCACTCGGGTTACACCGGCAATTTGACTTGACCCGTCAAGACGCATGACACGAACGCCCTGAGTATTTCGACCCATAGTACGAATTCCCTTGCACTGCATGCGGATCACCTTACCATCAGAAGTGATTATCATGAGATCATCCATATCCGATACTTCTTTGAGTGCAACGAGTTTTCCGGTTTTAGCCGTAGTCTTCATCGTGATTACCCCTTTTCCGCCTCGTGTTTGTTCACGATAATCTTCTACTAAGGAGCGTTTTCCGTATCCCTTTTCGGAGATAGCGAGAACCGTAGCTTCATGTGTATTTCGAATCACCACCATATCCACCAAATTCTCTTTGGAAGATAGATTCATCCCTCGAACCCCACTAGTATTCCGTCCCATCTCACGAGCATCTTTTTCGTGGAAACGGATCGCTCGGCCATTGTCAGCTGCAAGAATAATATAACTATCCCCGTTGGTCAAAGAGGCACCTAATAGAGAATCTCCTTCGCGAATGTTGATCGCAATAATGCCATCACGACGTGGTCGGCTGTATGCTTCCAAGGAGGTCTTCTTGATCTGACCACTTGTTGTGGCCATCATAATCGAGTGATTCTTTACATATTCTTCATCTTCAAGACTTTGTACTGGAACAAAGGCGCGAATCGCATCATCCTTATCAATATCAATTAAGTTGACAATTGCACGACCTCTGGCCAGGCGGGATCCCTCAGGGATTTCGTACACTTTAAGCCAATAACACTTCCCTTTTTCAGTGAAGAAAAGAATGTAATTGTGATTGGTTGCGACAAAGAGATGTTCTACATATTCCTCTTCCTTCGTTGTCGTCCCTTTCATTCCTTTACCGCCCCTGCGCTGTCGACGATATCCGCTGACCGGCATTCTCTTAATGAACCCTTGATTGGAAATCGTTACTACCACGTCTTCATCCGCAATCATGTCTTCAATGCTGAAGTCTTCAGCGGAGTAGACGATCTGTGTACGGCGCTCATCGCCATATTTTTTACTCATTTCCTGAAGCTCTTCTTTGATCAGCTTCATCTGTTCATCTCGTGATGAGAGAATTCGGCGGTAATCTCCAATTCGAACCACGATTTCCTGGTATTCAGCATCCACTTTCTCACGCTCCAGACCTGTTAATTTCTGGAGACGCATCTCAAGGATGGCTTTTGCCTGAATGTCGGTAAGCCCAAAACGTTTGCGAAGTTCAAGACTTGCTTCAGCCGGATTTTTGGATGCGCGGATTGTTTTGATCACCTCGTCCAGATTGTCGAGAGCAATCTTGAGCCCTTCTAAAATATGTGCTCTGGCTTCTGCTTGATCGAGATCAAAGATCGTACGACGAATTACCACATCCACACGATGTTCGATAAAGTGCTGGATAATCTCCTTGATGCCCATCACTTTTGGGCGACCTTTTACCAATGCCAGATTGATAATTCCAAAGGTAGTCTGCATCTGGGTGTACTTATATAGTTGGTTCAGTACTACCCCAGCATTTGCTCCCCTCTTCAGAATAATTACCATTCTCATTCCGTCACGGTCGGATTCATCACGAATCTCGGCGATATCCGGAATCTTCTCTGCACCCACCATCTCGGCAATTTTCTGGATCAGAAGCGATTTATTTACCTGATAAGGGATTTCCGTAACCACGATTTGGTCGCGACCACCTCTTAACTCTTCCGTATTCGCACGAGCACGAAGGGTCACCTTTCCGCGGCCCGTTTCGTATGCTTCTTTTACCCCTTCATACCCATAGATGATTCCTCCTGTAGGAAAATCAGGGGCTATAATATGTTTCATCAGTTCCTGAGTAGTCACCTCAGGATTATCCATTACTTCGATGACCCCCGCAATGGTTTCCCGAATATTATGGGGAGCCATATTAGTAGCCATCCCCACCGCAATCCCAGAAGATCCGTTGATAAGCAGGTTAGGCAACATCGATGGAAGAACCGTTGGTTCTTGAAGGGTATCATCGAAGTTAGGTTGAAAATCTACCGTTTCTTTGTTCAGATCCGTTAACAACTCCTCGGCGATTTGCTGCATCCGAACCTCGGTATAACGCATCGCAGCCGCACCATCCCCGTCCACGGAACCAAAATTACCCTGTCCGTTTACCAAAGGGTAGCGTAGCGAAAAATCCTGCACCATTCGAACAATGGTGTCATAAACAGCACTATCCCCGTGAGGGTGATACTTCCCTAACACTTCCCCTACAATTCTCGCACTTTTTTTGAATGGGCGATTGTGAAGCATCCCCAGCTCGCTCATCCCATAAAGAACTCGACGGTGAACTGGTTTCATCCCATCTCGAACATCAGGAAGTGCCCGTGCAACAATAACCGACATCGAATAATCGATGTAGGAGGATTGCATTTCATCTTCAATACTAATCGGAATGATTTTGTCGCGAGCCATGAGTTCGGATTGGGTTTAAAAAAAAGGTGTCTTACACATCCAGGGTTGCATATCGGGCATTCCGCTCGATAAACTCCCGCCGGGGTTCTACATCATCCCCCATCAGCGTGGAGAACAATTTATCCGCTGCAGCGGCACTGTCAACGGTAACCAGTTGAAGCGTACGGAATTCCGGATCCATGGTGGTTTCCCACAACTGTTCCGGATTCATTTCGCCAAGACCTTTATAGCGGGACACATCAAATTTCTTCTTGTCTTTTTTGAGCTGATTCAAGATGCGATCGCGTGTGGGATCGTCCCATGCATACTCAATTTGTTTGCCCGCCGTGATTTTATAAAGTGGAGGTGTTGCGATATAGATGTGACCGTTCTCAACGAGCGGTTTCATGTATCGATAGAAGAAGGTGAGTAAGAGTGTACGAATATGGGATCCGTCCACGTCCGCATCGGTCATAATGATAATCTTATGATAGCGTAGCTTTTCGACTTCAAAATCTTCTTCAGAGTGTCCGACGCCGGTTCCTAGGGCCGTGATAATGGCTTGTATCTCTTTGTTTTCCAATATCTTATTGATATTGGCTTTTTCAACGTTGAGAATCTTACCGCGTAACGGAAGAATAGCCTGAAAGCTTCGATTCCGACCCATTTTAGCCGATCCACCGGCAGAATCGCCCTCAACCAGGTACACTTCGGCATGTTCCGGATCATTAATAGAGCAATCGGCCAGCTTTCCAGGCAGCCCACCCCCACTCATAATACTCTTTCGCTGAATCAACTGACGAGCTTTCCGCGCAGCTTCCCGCGCTTCGGCTGCCAACACGACCTTATCGAGAATTTTTCGGGAGTTTTTGGGATTTTGTTCTAGATACTCGTTGAGTTTTTCGTAAACCAAGACCTCAACGGCACTTTGTACCTCTGAATTCCCAAGTTTTGTTTTAGTCTGACCTTCAAACTGAGGTTCTGCAACCTTCACACTCAATACGGCCGTCAATCCTTCTCGGAAGTCCTCACCAGAAATCGTGACTTTAGACCCAGGTTTAATGATTTTGTTCTTCTCCGCATAGGTTTTGAAGCTACGCGTTAGTGCTCGGCGGAATCCGGAAATGTGGGTCCCCCCTTCGCGCGTATTAATATTGTTCACATAGGAAAAGACATTTTCATTAAAGGAGCTGTTGTATTGAAGGGCTAATTCAACAGGCACCCCATCCATCTCTCCCTCTATATAGATGGGTTCTTCCATAAAAGGCTCCCGACTTTCATCCAGGTAGGCCACGAAATCTTTTACCCCACCCGCGTAATGGTAGGTCTCTTGTAAGAACTCGCCATCGTCCTGAATATCCCGTTCGTCGATCAGATCAATGGTGACTTGCGGGTTAAGGAAGGCTAGCTCTCTCATCCGTTCGGCAATCACATCAAATTTAAATTCAACGGTTTGAGTGAAAATTTCATAATCTGGGAAAAAGGTAATAATGGTACCGGTTTCTTTAGTGGTACCAATTTCCTTTAGAGGAGATTTGGTGATTCCACGCTCAAACTCCATTGAATATTTTTTCCCGTCTCTCCAAACTTCTGCCTGAAAGTGAGTGGAAAGAGCATTCACGCAACTCACTCCCACCCCGTGAAGCCCACCGGACACTTTGTAGGAATCTTTATCGAATTTCCCACCGGCGTGTAGCTTGGTCAGCACAACTTCAATAGCCGGCATCCCAAGTTTTGGGTGCATGTCTACCGGAATTCCCCGACCATTATCTGTAATTCGAATAGACCCATTATCAAAAAGACGAACCTCGATGGTATCGCAATGTCCGGCCAGCGCTTCATCAATCGAATTATCGACAACCTCATTGATCAGGTGGTGCAATCCCCTTGGGCCGATATCCCCGATATACATCGCGGGGCGCTTTCTGACAGCCTCCAAACCTTCCAAAACTTGAATATTCGAGGCTTTATAATCGGAACCATTATTTTTTGCCATAAAACAGGAGGGTTGAGGTAGATGTGTAAATTGCTAAATATTCATTCAAATTTAGCGTATAACCGCACCAAATCAAAAAAATAGTGTCATTTATTAGCCTTATGAAAGATGAGTTGACTAATCGAAAAATCAACTCCATGTTTTTAGATATTAGGTTTTAATAATTCTTGTTTTGAATAGATAAAACCCTTATTTTAGCTCTCTTTCGAGAAATCCGTCAGAATCGATTCTCTACTATTTGTAAACTTATTGATATGTCACGTAAAGATGATCTCACAGGAAGAACCCCAATGAGTGGGTTTCGTTCCTCACACGCCAACAACAAGACGAAGCGCAAGTTTCATTTAAACCTGCAGAAGCGTCGTTTCTATATCCCGGAGGAAGATCGCTGGGTAACTCTTAAAGTATCTACGAAAACCATTCGTACCATCAACAAGAATGGAATTTCCGCTGTACTTAGAGAAGCAGCTCGCCAGGGAGTTCTTACAGCAAAAATTTAATTTGATTCAGGAGCACGACCATGGCAAAAGGAAACCGCGTTCAGGTAATTTTGGAGTGTACAGAAAAGCCCGGAACCTCACGCTACGTTTCGACTAAAAATCGTCGTACAACAACCGAGCGTTTGGAACTCAAAAAGTACAATCCAGTATTAAAGAAACACACGGTACATAAAGAGATTAAATAAGGGATCTACATCAGGGACCCGGATCTTTCAGCGATAACGTTCCTCTTCTCTGTTTACACCCCCTACAGACAACACCAGCGAATTATTTAATTAAAACGACAGCAAGATGGCAAAGAAACAAGCATTTGGTGCCGACGCAGCAAAACTCAAGCAGTCCCACCGTAAAATGGCAAAAGTGATCATCCCGTTTAAAAATGCAAACGGGAAATTCTCTTTCAAAACCGCTATGGTGGAACAAGACGCTGTTTCAGACTATTTGAAAAGCGCGCAATCCTGAACCGTTTCTGCTTTCGGGAAAAATTTGAAAAGGTTTCATCTCAACGGGTGAAACCTTTTTTTGTATTCAGTACCTTAGGTAATTCCCAGAATAAACGCGGACTAGACCCCCATGACGATACTCGATACGATTAAACAAGACATAGTGACGGCCATGAAGGAGAAACAGTCGGAACGACTTCTGGTTCTCCGATCCCTTAAGACTCGCCTGACTGAAAAGGAGATCAGTTTACGTGAAGGCGGAAAACGAGAGCTCACAAATGAAGAGTGTATCGAAGTCTTGATGAAGGCAGCTAAGCAGCGCAAGGAGTCTATCACTCAGTTTCGAGAAGGTGGACGTGAGGATTTGGCGCAAATTGAAGAGGCGGAGCTTGGGATTATTGAAGCCTATTTGCCCAAAATGATGACTAGTGAGGAGATTGACATCGCCGTAACCGAGGTGCTATCCGAAACAGGCGCATCGGGTATGAGTGATATGGGACGTGTGATGGGAATCATGACCAGCCGATATAAAGGGAAGGCTGATGCCGGATTGATCTCACAGATCGTAAAACAAAAACTGGCCGCATTATGACCTTATTTGACTGGATTATTCTTCTTTTTTTAGCATTTGCACTTTATAAAGGGCTCAAAAACGGATTCATTAAAGAGGTGCTTAGCCTGGTGGGGATCATTGTTGCGGTTTCCGTGGCAATCCTCGCGACAGATCCCGGCGCAGAGTGGTTGGCAGCAAAAATTGAGGCATCGATTGAAATTGCCAGACTGGTCACCATTGTCGGTGTGTTTATCCTAGTACTTATTCTTTTCAACCTTATTGGGAAGCTGTTGACCAAACTAATCGAAACGCTTTTGCTGGGCCCTGTCAATCGTCTTTTTGGAGCGATATTCTCTACACTCAAAGCGACCGTGGTTTTAAGTCTGATTCTTTTTTTCCTGCTTCGTCTAGATCTCCCCTTTGACGTGCCTTCCCGTGATACCCGAGAGAATTCCATGCTCTATCCGTACATTGAGCCTTTTGCTCCGGCTACACTCACACTGCTTGGTAAGATCAGTCCGGGCATTTCTGAATCCCTGGATGAATTGACCGGAAAATCTTGGAGGGATCCTTCCTGGAAAGACCAACTTCCCTCACCGAGCCTACCAGAACTACCTGCTTTACCCGAATTACCCGATAGAAACGTTGTGAAATAGACTTATGCCTATATCTTCATTTTTACCTGTTGAGGACCAGTTAAAAAGGATCCGTAGAGGTGTTATTGACTTAATTCCTGAGGAA
>JAURMN010000044.1 GCA_030830725.1 Balneolales bacterium
ACCGCCGCCGCTACCACCACGGTAACCGCCGCCGCCGCCATTTCCGCCACGGAATCCACCGCCGCCTCTTGGGCGATCTTCTCTTGGCTTGGCTTCGTTAACAGTAAGAGGTCTGCCACCGAGTTCAGATCCATTAACCTGCTCAATGGCTGCTTCGGCTTCACTGGCCTCGCTCATTTCAACAAATCCAAAACCGCGGGATTTGCCTGTGAATTTATCACGGATAACCATGGCTGAATCTACGGTTCCGTAGTTTGCAAACAACTCTTGTAGTTCACTGTCAGTTGTTGCATGGGGAAGATTTCCAACGTATAACTTCATAATTCTAACTGTATTTTACTTTACACCCCACCACGGATCACATACACACAATTCTCCCATGAAGCCATGAGATTCTTTTTTAAAAGGAACTGAGTAATCGTTGATAGCGTAACAGGATTCTATTAATCGCTTTCTCTCTGAATGTTCTTAGCTGCGAAATCCTGTCCGTGCGTCGAAATCTTCAATGAGTCAGCCTGTCGACCCTTTGACCATTTAATCGGAAGTGCTGAAACAGGGGGATTAACCTTGTTTCATACCGACGATAAAATGCAAAGTTAGATGAATATACAGGCTTTTTTTGGAAAAACATCATAATCCAGTGTTTGCGTCAGAAAAATTATCTCCTTGAAAACGCCGACGCCAGCTCTTCTATTGACCAATTGATCAACGTTGGTCTTCCCATGGGATCCAAATAAGGATCTTCACAGGCGAAAAGCTGATCCATCAGACTCTCCATTTCCGATTGGTTAAGCACTCTTCTTCGTGGAATAGCACTTCTCGACGCAAAAGCGAGTGCTACTTTATGACGCTGATCCAACTTGATGAGCTTATCCAATTCACGGTACTGCTGCAAAATTTCTTCCACAATTTTCTTTTCATCCCCCAGATCAATATCGGATGGCACACCGGATATTACAGCCGTATTCCCACTTAAAAGTTGAATATTGAATCCCATTCGATGTAAATCGGTATGTATTTCTTTCAGTAAAATGAAATCCGAAGCCGACAATTCAACTGTCTGTGAAAAAAGAAGTTGTTGTGTTCCGGGTAAAGTTTCCGTCGCAGCCTGTAAGGCTTTCTCATATAAAATTCGCTTGTGGGCAGCATGCTGATCCACTATACACAATCCAGATCGGGTTTGAGAAAGGATGTAACTCCCATGCAATTGCCAAAATTCCAATGTTCTTCCAACGGAAGCCGGGCGTTTATCCGACAAGGGCTCTGTATGAAAACGGGTCTGTCCGGATGGGGACTGATAAAGAGCATCAGCGTTTTTGATAAAATAGGGATCTCCGGAGTTTTCAAAACGTTGATAAGGTGCAGATTGAAATCCTGAACCTTTATTGAATCTTTCCTGGTTGAACGGTGGCTCAAATCCCTTTTCAAAAGCGGTTCGGATCTGGTTTTCTTCACGGATCTGATTCCAATATGATTCCATGTTTTCCCGGTCTGATTCCAAAGGCAGAACCGGAACGTTCAACCAGTGATGTAACGCTTTTTTTACCACCGATCCCACCAATTGGACCGCACTTCTTTCATCCGAGAATTTTACCTCAAGTTTCGCAGGATGCACATTTACGTCTACTTCAGAAGGTTTGATATGTACAAATAAAGCAAAGAATGGAAACTCATTGCTTCCAAGCCATGGCTCATAGACACTTAGAATTCGATGCATAAGCACACGATGCTGCACCGCACGCTGATTTACAAATAAGAATTGCTCACCCCGATTCTTCCGAGAGTGTTTGGGATCTCCTATAAATCCAGTAATGGAAAGATATTCTGTAGACTCCTCAACAGGAATCATACTCGCCTTGTAAGAAGATCCAAATATCAACGGGATGCGCTCTGCCAAGGATTGGGCGGGTAAATTGTATATGGATTCGCCATCTGATAACAGCTCCAATGAAATATCTGGATTGGCTAAAGCGACTTGCTGAACTGTGCGAATACTATATCGCAGCTCCGTTAGATCAGTTCGCAAGAATTGGCGTCGTACAGGAACATTAAAAAATAAATTACGGACAGAAACCTGGGTCCCTGGCTCGACGGCAGCAGGCTCAAATGCCACACGTTCTCCACCGTTCACCTCTATGCGAAATCCCTCCGCGGTCTCTTCGTGACGTCGCGCACGTACTTCTATTTTAGAAACAGAGGCCATTGACGCCATGGCTTCTCCCCGAAACCCCATGGTTTGAATTCGAAAAAGATCCTCAAACGCATAGAGCTTGGATGTAGCATGTGGTTCCAAGCACAACTCCAAGTCCTGGGGACTCATTCCACACCCATTGTCGGTTACCTGGATGAGAGTTTTGCCTGCCGATTCCAACACAATGCGGATTCGGGATGCTCCTGCATCGACAGCATTATCCAGCAGTTCACGCACAACAGATGCCGGTCGCTGGATGACCTCACCCGCTGCGATTTTATTGAATAATTCCGGAGGCATTTTCCGGATCACGGAATCCGGAGTACCGGTTAACTGATGATCCATAAAATCAGCATCAGTAGAATCGCCATGGAAAGCACGCGCAAGCCCTGATTTGGGCGTCGGCGATGATAGGTTTCAATCTTGATTCGCTGTTTACGGCGCTCATCCTCTGCAGGATCATAATATCGCAGTGGCAGATCAAATTTTCGGGGCCGTGGTTGCCGGCCAAACATCGGTTTTAACATAGCAGATCTCGACGGTTTGCAACCCTTTTAAACATGGATTTAATATACCGCTTTCTGATTGGATTTATTATTTTAACGTCGATTAAGACGATAGATGTACATAGTGTACAATCTTCCAAGCAAAAATTCGTCTTAAAAATCTAACCCTACATCGATCAATCCTGTTAAACCGCTTTTACTCCATGAATTTTCAAAAGATCAAACACCCCTCCTCCGGTTCCATAATCCAAAAAGCCAAAGACGGTTCATTACATGTCGGTGATGACCCTATCATTCCCTTTATTGAGGGAGATGGGATTGGGGTGGATATCACACCTGCAATGAAACATGTCATTGATTCAGCAGTAGATAAAGCCTATTCAGGTAAAAAACGGATCGAGTGGTTAGAAGTGTATGCAGGTGAAAAATCTCTAGAGGTGTACGGAAAAGATGAATGGTTACCTGAAGATACCTTGGAAGCCATTCGCACATACAAAGTCGGCATTAAAGGTCCCTTAACAACTCCTGTAGGAGGCGGTATTCGTTCGATCAATGTGGCAATTCGACAAAAATTAGATCTATATGCCTGCGTTCGTCCAGTTCGCTATTATGATGGCACACCGAGCCCGGTACGCCAACCGGAACTCACCGATATGATCATTTTTAGAGAGAATACAGAGGATATCTATGCCGGTATCGAGTTTAAAGGGGCAAGTGCTGACGCGGCTACCTTTTTGAAGGCTTTTGGCTCGGATTTCCCTAAAGAAACAGCGAAAATCCGCTTTGGCTCTCAGGAAAGTGTGACCGAATGGCAACAAGAGCTTGAGTCAATTGGTATGCCGAAACGCACACTCGGTGTCGATGTTGGGATCGGGATCAAGCCGGTGAGTTATCTGGGAACCGAGCGATTGGTTCATAGTGCAATCAGCTATGCGATTGAGCAAAAAAGAGCGAATGTGACCTTAGTTCATAAAGGTAACATCATGAAGTTTACAGAGGGATCTTTCCGCGATTGGGGATATCAGGTTGCACGAGATTTCTTTGGCGCGGTTCCTCTCGATGGCGGTCCTTGGCATGTGATACCTGAAGGAAAACCAGGCGCCGGTATTGTGATTAAAGATGTGATTGCTGACGCGTTTCTTCAGCAGATTCTTACTCGCCCTGCAGAATATGATGTCATCGCCACGATGAACCTTAATGGCGATTACATTTCCGACGCTCTGGCTGCCTGCGTGGGTGGAATTGGGATCGCACCTGGCGCGAATATCAATTACGTGAATGGTTTTGCCGTGTTTGAAGCAACCCACGGAACGGCTCCTAAATATGCCGGCCAGGACAAAGTGAATCCGGGTTCACTCATTCTATCCGCTGTAATGATGCTTCGCTATTTGGGGTGGAATGAGGCTGCTGATCTGGTAGAAAAAGGTTTGGAGAAAGCGATCAGCATCAAGCGTGTCACCTACGATTTCGAGCGCTTAATGGAAGGCGCCACTCTGCTCAAGTGTTCTGAATTTGGAGAAGAGATCGTAAAAGGAATGAATTAAGGCGTTTCTTGGAGGGTTTGGATCCATTCTGAATGTTGAAAAACCCTCCATAACCCCTCATTTTCCCTTAGCACCGTAATCCAATAGGTTGGATTGACTTCCGCTTCACCTCTGGCTACCCAAAACCCGTTTTGCTCGGTTACGCATCCAATTGTGATTGTCATGTCCTTTTCATCGATCGCAAAAGGTAGTTTGCGCAGTTCTAGAATAAAGGCTCTTTCTGAGATCTCTGGATAACGTTCCCTCAAAGACTCCCTTTCTGATTCCATCGCCTGATCGAGATTAGTACGCAATTTAGAGATGGCTTGCCTTTGCAAGGCCTCGATCGCCTTCACCGAATCTACTTCCACTACCTGCACTTTTACGCGAAAAAGAGAGAGATTTGTGTCTTCAGACGTAGATTCGGTTACCATCGGAGTGGTCGTCGAACAAGCACTTACACTCCAAAACAACAAAAGAATCGCAACAGTGGATTTTGCAGAAGTGATAGAAAGATGGGTAAATGAAGTCATGATTTAAACACGGTTGATCAAAGATTAATCGATGGAATCTTGTCGTGAAGAGTCCGACTCTTCTGGTGAATCGGGTTTTGAGACATCAGGAACATCAGGTTGATCAGGTTCTAAGATGGCCGACCCTGACCTTGAAAACCAAGAACGGGAACGAGACAGTGAATTGGGTTGTCCAAGATCCACTTCCTGATCAAATTCTCGGCCTTCTCTCCAAAGACGCAATCGCACTCGTTCACCCGGTCTGTGAAGCGCAATACGTTCCTGGAGTTGATTACTCTCTTCGACGGTCTGCCCATTCACCTGAAGGATAATATCATCCAGTTTTAATCCGGCTTTAACCGCAGCCCCCTCTGCAATAAGACCCACTATTCGAACTCCGTTAATCGCCGTTAGCCCAAGTTCCTCAGCCATTTGTTGACTCATCGAAACGATGCTAACCCCCAAGGTTCCACGACGGGTTTCTCCAAATTCCATCAAATCCCGACCTACTTTCAACGCCAGATTGCTGGGAACCGCAAATCCATATCCCTGATAATTCCCACTCTGAGTTGCGATCGCCGTATTGATTCCGATAAGTTCTCCGCTAGTATTGACCAGTGCACCTCCACTATTTCCGCGATTTATGGCAGCATCTGTCTGAATAAAGCTTTCGATTCGCAGAGCATCGTCAATGATTTCCACTTGTCGGCTTAACGCACTCACAATCCCTGCCGTGACCGTAGAACGCAATCGAAATGGATTCCCCACCGCCAATACCCAGTCTCCAACCTGAACACGGTCCGAATTTCCAATAACCGCGGGCTGCAAATTTTGAGCTTCTATTTTTAAAAGAGCCAAATCCGTACTTGGGTCCCTGCCGGCAATGGCAGCTGGCAGAGATCGTTTATCCATAAGGGTGATGGAAATACTACCCGGATCTACCTGATCAATAACATGATTGTTCGTTAAAATGTAGCCATCTGTTGAAATGATGACTCCCGAGCCCATTGTGGTGACATGAGGATGCATAAACCCTCCCCAATCGCCATCTTCATCTCGTTGTGAATATCTCATCGGCAGCTCCAACTCTGCTTCGATAAATACGACCGATGGTTTAATACGTTCAGCAACTTGCTGAAAAAGAAATCGGTCACTCAGTGTTTCTAATTTCTCTTGACTAAAAAAAGGATCCTGACTGGTCACCAGCTCTGTAATTTGAATAGCCTGAGGCGGTGCAACACGGTTCATTTGACTGTCCCATTGTGCCCAAAGTAACCCCGCTAATACACCGATAATTAGTATTAGGGATCCAAAAAGGAATACTTGCCCTTTGTTGCTCATGATTTACAGGAGATATTGCTCAAAAATACGCTCTGATTTTCGAGGTTTTAAGCCATCAAAATGATATCCAAGATACTGATCTAAATAATGAATCAGAGATTTAAGTTCCAATCCAGATAATGGAAAGGATAAAGCCTGCTGGCCTTTCCCTTGAATCAAAAGAGACAAAAAGTGACGATGATTCTCGGATAATCTGTGTCGAAATTCATTATCCTCTCCTTCGAGTTGAAAATCGACTCCAAGAGCTGAAGCCAGCCTAAATTGAAGAATGGGAAACCCATTGAGCTGTAGAAGCTGACTTTCGTTCAACCATATCAGGAAACGTCTGGCCGTATGATAGATCGATTCATTTCGCTCACGGTCATGGACCAGTTGCGAGGTCAATTCCATGGCAGCCGACATCATTGCCATCTTTTCTAGAGAATCTCGAAGTGAAAAGAGTTTTTCGGCATAGGAGGCTTCTTTTACATTCTGTAACTCTCTATTGGGTTTGAGGTAGCAGATTAGTTGAAGGACATTGCCCACTTCAAAAAGCCCTGCAAATTTACTTTTGGACTTTCGGGCACCCCGTACCATGACCGTTAATTTCCCCTCATCCGGTGTGAGAACCGTCGCAATAATACTCGAATCTCCATATTCGAGTCTCCGTAAAACCAGGCATTCCGTTGTAATTAGCATACCGAAAGGTAAAGAATAAGAAATCAATTGTTGGTCACCGGAAACCTTCTTAATTTTATTTCTTTTAAGAAAACCCATTCTTCTTGAAGATTCTTATTGTCGGCGCCGGAGAAATCGGATATCACCTCGCCAAAGTGCTATCTCTGGAAAGTCATGACGTGACCGTCATTGACAATGAAAAAGAGAGCATTCGCCAAGCCCAAAATTTGGATATCAAAGTCCTCGATGGAGATGCCACGTCTGTTGATTGTCTTCGGAGAGCTTCTATCGAAAGTTCGGACGTCGTGATTGCCGTGACAAGTAATGATGAGGTGAATATGCTCACCTCCATGATTGCCAAAAAACTTGGAGTTTCCACAGTTATTGCACGGGTTCGAAATCCTGAAATCTCCCGCGAAGGATCGATTCTGGAACCGGCCGATCTGGGAATGGACGTCAGTATTCACCCGGAAGAACAAGCGGCCAAAGAAATTGTCATGCTACTCAAACGAAGTGTAGCCAGTGACGTCGAAGACTTGGCAGATGGTAAATTACAGGTGATTGGGATACGCCTGGAGGCAAATTCTCCAATCGATAAGATGACAATTCAAGAATTTGCGCAAAAGCACACGGAATTTGCTTTTAATGTGGTGGCTATCAGTCGGAAAGGAACTCCGATTATGGCGCGGGGGAATAACCGATTCATGAAAGATGACCAGGTCTTTATCCTGGCAAAAAAAGAAGATATTCCACAGGTAATTGCTTCGACAGGACGTCGAGAAACCAGTTTTAATACCATCGTGATTGCAGAAGGCTCCGGAGTCGGAGAAATGGTAGTTGAAAAAATTCTACAGGATCCAGACCTGAAAGAACGGAAATGGCGGATCAAAATCATTCTTGATGATGAGGCAAAGGCAGAAGAAATGGCCGCCAAGATGCCCGAAAACATCATGGTGCTGAAAGGAAATCCAACCGATCCGGACCTATTAAACCTTGAAGGATTTTCGGATTCGGATGCCTATTTAGCTCTTACCGAAGATGAAGAATCCAATATCATCTCCTGCCTAATGGCCAAGCACCTTCAGGCACGAAAAGTGGTGGCTCTTATTTCTAAAAAAGATTATATCAACATTAGCCAAACCATTGGTTTGGATTCAGCTGTCAACACAAAATTGGCTGCTGCGAACGCGATTCACCGGTATATACGTCGGGGTAACGTACTTTCAATCACGTCATTGCACGGGATCGCAGCAGATGCCATTGAATTGCAAGTGGCCAAAGGAAGCAAGGTCTGTGGCAAAAAAGTGCATAAAATCAGCTTTCCAGGAAATTCCGTTGTGGGTGCAGTAACGAAGGCGGCTACTGGCGACATCGAAATTGCAACAGGGAATACAGTAATGGAAGAGAATGATAAAGTGATCATCTTTACGCTTCCTAAAAACTTGTCGGCGCTCTCTACGATGTTTCAGTAATCTGGTAAATCTCCTGGTAAAATCAGGAAAACCTCCAGGCAGAAAAGTTAACCTCCACCGAACCAAAGACCCGTGTCACGCAATCGAACACTTCTCAAATTCTCTAAAGTTGCCTGGGTTCTGAGTCTACTTTTGCTTCTGCTTTCAGTCGCGCTCTTGTTTCCACTGATCGTAAGTCTGATTTACGGAGAAGGTTTATGGCTATCCTACGCCCTCAGCATTGCGATTACCACTTCCGTTTCCGGTTTAGGGTGGTTTTTCTTCAGACCCTCTGAAGATGTAGATATCCGAGACAGGGAACTTAGTCTGCGGGAAGGGATTATGGTTGTGGGAGTCATCTGGATTCTTCTTTCTCTTTTTGGAGCTCTTCCATTTCGATTTTCGGGTGTATTAATGCATTACACGGATGCTGTGTTTGAAACTGCAAGCGGACTCACTACTACAGGAGCCACGATTTTTGGCGGTGCCAGTTATGGAGGAGTACTAAATCCTGCCATTGAAGAGATTCCCAAAAGCTTACTCTTCTGGAGATCATTTACACACTGGATTGGCGGGATGGGAATTATTGTTCTTTCTATCGCAATTCTACCCCTTCTGGGAATGGGGGGAATGCAGCTTTTTCAAGCCGAATCGTCTCTTTTAGTCAGTGACAAACTCACACCCCGGGTGCAGGATACGGCTAAGCAACTCTGGATTGTCTATGCACTCATGACCCTTACCCAGTTTATTCTTTTATGGGTACACCCGTCGATGGACTGGTTTGAAGCAATCAATCACGCTTTTGCCACCCTTGCTACAGGTGGTTTTTCTACTCAAAATGCCAGCTTAGGCGCTCTTGATTCCCTCTATATCGAAATGGTGACACTAGTATTTATGTTTATGGCCGGGGTTAATTTTGTGCTCCATTTACGGGTATTCCGTGGAGAACCACTGGCATTATTTAAGAATGAAGAAGTCCGTTTTTACACCAAAATCACAGTTTTGGCTATTCTTCTGGTAAGTGCCTCTTTATGGAGAAGTAATTTTTATACCGTCGGTGACAGTTTACGATATGGGTCATTTCAAGTTGTTTCGATTATCACTACTACTGGATTTGCAACGGATGATTTCGAACTCTGGAATTCTTTTGGACTCTTCATTCTCTTCTTGCTCTTTTTTACCGGAGGATGTGCGGGTTCTACAGCAGGTGGTGTAAAAATGTTCCGATGGATGGTCTTGATCGAAAATGCAAAGAGGGAATTCAAACAAATTCTTCATCCCCATGCGGTTTTACCGGTTCGTCTCGGTAACAAGACAGTCGATAATGGCACACTTCGAACTGTTCTCTCTTTTGCGGTGCTCTACCTCATCACATTTGGGATTTGTGCACTTGTGATGTCTCTTTTTGGGTATGATTTTGCATCTGCCATTGGAGCTTCTATTGCCACACTGGGTAACATAGGACCAGGCCTTGGCGATTTTGGCCCAACAGATCACTTTGCCGGCGTTCCTTTGATTGGCAAGTGGATGTTGATTCTGTCTATGGTAATCGGTCGTCTGGAGATTTTTACCGTATTGGTCCTATTCTCTTCTTGGTTTTGGAAAGATTAATCCTTTCCAGTAGGCTCTTCAAGCTTAGTTAAGCCTTTCTCCTCCAAATATTGTAAAAGCGCCGGCATGAAGGTAATGGCCGTAAATAACGCCATTCCTATGCCCAATACAGCCATTTCCCCCAAGGAACGCAACCCCGGATGTGCCGTAAATAACAATCCGCCGAATCCCATCATGGTGGTAAGAGAGCCGATGGTAATATGTTGACCTGTAGAACGGAGTACCGTGCGCAAACTTCGAATCCCCTCCTCACGATAACGCGATGCGATGTGAATCCCATTATCACATCCGATCCCCAAAATTGCAGGCAATACGACCAGGTTATAAAAATTGAATTTAAAATCGAGCAGTAACATGAGACCGAACAGCATAACCAACCCAATGGCCAATGGAATTGCCGCAATTAATGACCAGCGAAAGGAGCCGAACGTAAACAACATAAAGATGAAGACTATTAAAAAGGTCCCTCCAACCATATAGGGACTCTCCCTTCGCATCAAATCGAGCATTTCGGCAGCAACAAGTGACGTACTGGCTGCATAAACAGTTCGCCCGTTTGAGAGCTCAATCTCTCCTATCTCATTTTTAAAGGCAATAGAATTACGCCCGTCCGACAATCCGACTGATGGATAGACGATCACAAACTTACCCAATGTTCCCTCTTTGGTGACAAATCGATTTTTCAAAAACTCGGGGAGATCTGCTTCTTTGAGGGGTTTACGGGTTTGTGAGGCTTCGCGAAGTAAATCCAGGTCCTCATTCACTTGATCACGCAAGAACGGATCTTGAAGTAAGGATCGAATTTTGGCAATAGATTCAAGTTTTTGCTGCTCGGTTTGTTGATTGTAGGGAAATCTCTCCGTCAACGATTCAATATCACCAATTGTCGTAGATGGATCGATTTCTTTACGTGCCTTCAGAGAGTCAACGATTTCGAAGACCTCTTCGTGAGTTTCTGCAAGGATATAAGCCGGGTTTCGACGTGTATCTTCGTCTACACCCGAAGCAAACTTGCGGAACTCGAGATACTCTGGGAATTCAGGTTCAAGTTTCCCAAATTCGTATTCAAATCGAAGATTTCCACTAAAAAAGAGGATAATGGCGGTCAGTAAAAATCCGGCAATTAGGATGGGTCTGCGTGCAGGAAATGTAAAAGAGGTGCTGGATTTGGATGCCTCAGCGTGAATATCCCTATTGCCTTTGGCAATGGACTCTAGTAATTCGTCGCTCCCACCACCGCCTTTTTGATTCTGAACGGATATAAATCCAAACTGCTCAAATAGGACAATCAATGAGGGGAGGATAAAAAGCATACAGAGAAGAGCCAGCAGGATACCCAAACCCGAAATAAATCCGAACTCAGAGAAGCCTCTGAACTCCGCCACCATTAAAATTAGCAACGCACTGGCCGTTGTCAGTGAACTGGCCATAATTGCACTTCCTGTCGTTTCATATGTGGTCAATATTGACTCTTTGACCCCTAGCCCTTCTCCGCGCAGTTCCAAATATCGAGCATAAAAATGAATACCGTAATCAATACCTAGTCCAAAGAGAATCACAAACAGGACCGCGGTCATGGTATTTAAACTATCAATGACCAACCCGGTAATCCCAAAAGTGAGTAGAAGACTCATAATAAGAGGGAATCCGATCACGGCGACTGAAACCGGTGAGCGATAGAACTGGGCAAAGGCTATTTTCCAGTGGCCTGATCCCCCGTTAGATTTTAGCTTCGTACGGGAGCTTTTCACGAAGAAATAGACCATTACAAGCAGAATCACACTGGTCAATCCAGAGGCAAAACTCCGAAACACATCTCCCATTACCGAATTTAATTCGTCCAAATGCCGTTTGAGACGACCGCCAAATCGCACTTCCATTTCTGGATGAAAGGAAGAGGGTTCAAGATTTTGAATCATAAAACCCATCTCTTCAAACATCATCTCGAGATATCGAATGTCACTCTTTGAGCCTGTAGGATAGAGCTGAATTACCAACAAGGTACTGTCCTCATTCACCGGATATTCAGTCGGAATAATCCGATTATAGGTTTTCCGAAAATGAGGCAACTCTTGCTCTTCTTGAGTATCCGTCTTCAATTCGGCAGTCTCCTCCACGGACTCTTCCTCTTCAAAAAGATCAAAAAAAAATGGATTCGCCTGCTCTTTTGCTTGGGTAATTTCCTCTTCTAAATAGGTCGTGATTTCGCCTAATTCCTCTTCCGTTGCAAGCCAGAGTGCATTTTCACGGAGGACCTTCGTGTCTCTTCGGAACTCAGCCCGCTCAAAGAAGGGCCTGTTTAGTCGCGTATCCATCTGTTGTAAAGCCCTAGCCATAAGACTGTCGGCAAAAGCAATATTGGCTTGAAAATCGGGTGATCGGACAGCTACTTGAAGGGTGGTTTCACCGCCCAGAGTTTCCTGTAATTCCTGCAAAGCCCTTACGGTAGGATGATCCTTGGGCAAAAGATTGGCCAGATCAGTATCCACTCGTAATCCTGTAGCAAACCAACCGGCAACGATGGATAGTACGATGGCAATCGTGACAGCGAGGATCGGGTATCGAAGATTAATGAGGAGAATGGGCTTAAGAAAGTCCAGCAGCCTTTTCATTCCGTACAGATCAAATTGAGTGAAAGATCAAAGGTACGTGTTTTTTGGAAGAAGACAGAGTGTCCATTCCGGATTCAGGGTTTCTGGTCTAACTTCGAGTCCACATCTGGACTCGATAGTTGAGAATACGTCACTCATCTACCATTGAGTCCGGGTAAAAGATGATGTCGTCATAAGCCGCTTCCGCAACAGAGCCTGTACTGTTTCCATCACTTAAAATCAGAATCGCTAAGGGTCTTTCGGGAGCTTCTTCTCCAAAAAGTCTTCGATAATCTTCTGCAACATTACGTCGAAAAGTTTTCCACATACCAAGATGCTGAACTCCGGATTCTACCACTACAATTTTTTGATTTCCAAAAAAGAGTGAGGATTCATGTCCCTTGGGCAAGGTGCTGCTCCAGGTATATCGAATCGATTTGGGTACTTTTTTGAAGAACGCCACTTTTCCCATGTCAAAC
Organism: Balneolales bacterium; assembly: GCA_030830725.1. Lineage (GTDB taxonomy): Bacteria > Bacteroidota > Rhodothermia > Balneolales > Balneolaceae > JAURMN01. The sequence continues at coordinate 12,863 of JAURMN010000044.1, forward strand.
ACTACATAGATACTGGCCGCAGCATCATTTCGTTTGTCATCCATCTCAGATGCATTTTCCGGAAGTTTATTCACTCTCCATTTCCACGAGAGAATGGGTGTCTGTTCAAGGTGTAAGTTCGTTCGACGGCCCAAAGGGAAATTCATATGGTGGGCATCCGTATGGTTGTAAAATAAGAACCTATTCCCAGCCTCTTCGACGACTTCATAACGATATTTATAACTCTCCTCGGGAGAAGTTATCTGAACGGTAAAATCCCGGTTATACCAACCGGAAGGCAACTCCCCCAATGGGGTCGATTCAAAGTCTTCCACCAGAAGCCCGCCGCCTCCTGTACGAGCTAATGGCACCCTCACTTCTCTCTCCAGATCAGATTCTTTGGATTGAGCCTGTATCCATTCACCCGGCAGGAGAATAGTGCTCCCAACCAAAAAGAGGATCCCATGAAAAAAGCTACCCATATTTCGATTTGTCATACTCTACCACCCATTATTCTCAAATTACAAAACATGTTTATCAGCATATCTCTTAACAAGAGACCTAATTCTGACGTTCAATTTCAGGTGATTTCACCTTCAGGTGATTTCACCAAAAGAAAGGTTAGCATGTTGGCACCTCTCATCAAGATTAAATTGGCCGTTAAAAGACCTGCTATGGCTTCCATAGGAACGTCCACCAAGCCCGTCATTTTTAGTGCAATGGTTGCAAAAAGGGCGTCCGTACTTGGTAGAAACGGAATTCGAGCCGCCAAATTTTGAACCGCTGAAAAAGTAAACCAAACGGCAAGAGAGATTTCAGGCTCTGCAACCCCCCATTGAACGATTTGCACCACATTGATAAATAGAATGCGAAACGCATGAATCGAAAAAAGGCCCAGGCTTTCTTGCCATGACAAGGAGATAATACGTTTTCTAAATCGGTAAATTAAAAAAGAGGCGAGCAATACACACAGAAGGAGAAACACCTTGTTCCATAGGGAGATGGTTCCAACATAATCTGCCGGATTCAAGCTGCCTAACTGGATATAGACAAAAAGCAGAACAAGAGTAATGAATGTCGAGGCTACAGAAGAAAGAATGTTGTTATCCTTGATCAATAAAAATGGATCCTTCAGACCCTCTTGTAACTTTTTTTTCATCCACACATAAAGGTATACCTCTCCGGAATAGCCCACCACATCCATATTTAGGACTTTCTTGCGTAGAAATACCGGGAAGATCATCCGAGCAGGTAGATCCCACCTTTTTCTGTATATAAAGAGTTCGAATAAGGGAAGCGAGAAATAATTGACCAGAAAGAGAAGGTAGAAGAGTGGTGTAACAGGCAGGGAGGACAGAACATTGGCAATCCCGATTTCATAGAGTTGGTACCCCAAAAATGACAAGATTCCCACCTGAAAAGCCGTTCGGATGTATTTTTTTATCCGATTGGCTACTGGATGCTCCGGATCTTGAAAAGGTTTTGTCAGTTTGGTGAATTTCCCCATTGCAGCCCTGGTCTATCTAGTCGCTCTACCATTCAGCAACGCATCCAATTCAATTCCAAGACGAAGAGAGCCAACAAAATGAAGGTCTTCAACGCCGGGCTGATGATCTTGATTTCGTACTTGGTTCACCCCAAAATCAGTATGAATCCAGACGTGTTTTGAGCGAGTATAGCGAATTGAAAGGCCAGATCGAATCGTTTTTTCCACTACTCCCGTTCTCACAATAGGTAAGATCTCATCGCTGGCACGATCCGGTACGAAAGGCTGATTAATCTGCTGTTCTCCCTGATGCAAAATTCCAAGATAGGGAGCAATAATCCAGCCACTCCAAGCCTTCACGCCGTGAAGTGTGGCACGAAACTCGGTAAATACAAAATCGGTATTCTGCAAGGCCAGTCAGCGTCCCAGATAGAGGTATCGTGTCTCAGGATAGTCGGTATTATAGACCTGATAGGTAGCAATTTGAGATCTTATAGATATATCCAATGGCTTTCCAGGAAGTGCATGACGCGCTAAAATCGAATAGGCGTAGTTCGACTTTTCATTCAATCCCCGTTTTTTTCTGTTAAAAATCAAATCATCTAATACAAATTCGGAATGCAGGGTCCATCCTTTTTTTTGAAACCAGCCACTGAATCCCATCAATAAATTTTGCTGATCATCATAAGGGGCTGCGGCTTCACTGAAAAAATAGAAGGAAGCCGGCATCATATAACGAAAATCGGGATACGCATTCCGGCCTGAGTGCACAATACTTTCACGAAAACTCAATCGAAGGGCATCCGTTACTCTCCAATCAATCCGTTTCATCGCCACAAACCGGTTAAACGAGACATCGTCAAATCGGGTTTCCCCTGTAAAAGTGGAATCTCCATTCATCCCATCCAACATGCCATAAAGAAGCGTGAACGTTAGCTTAGGATTCCCCACTATAAACTGAATCTGATCAAAGGATCTTGGATTTGTACTCAACATCCCGGCAGCTTCTTCAAAAAGCCCCCAGTGGGATTCAATTCTGCCCAAATAAAAAGAAAATGTTTGATTTTGGAATCCGAGATAACTCTCTTCGTTTCGAGAGTAAAGGCGATTAACGGCATCTATCCCATCAGGATCACTATCATAATAATAATCGAATCGAACGCGGGTGTGAACAGACCATGGCCCTGAAGAAAACGTACCGGCTGCATGAGCGAAAGGCCAGGCAAACAGTTCATTTTGGAGAGGTCTATAAAGATCGCGCCTGCGGGCGTTGGTGAACTCAATTCCGGAATCTAATTGCAAGTGAAGGTCATCGATCCTTGAAGTCTTTTCCGAATGGGAAAGTGCCTCTAAATCCGCCTCGAGAAGCTCTATCCAATAGCGTATCAAGTCCTGACCAGAAGATGCCATCGGCTTATTTGTCAACTTTTGATCCCCAAATGACACAATCTCGGTTAAACCATTTGCCTCGAGTTCGGTTATCCCCTCTGAATTCACTTGGCTCTTCGCATTCGAAATAGCGGTTCTGATCTCTCCTACTGAATACGGAAGTTGATCGGGGCTCAGCTTTGTCAGAACTCCCCTGGATTGAAGTGAGGAGATTGTCACATATATCCTGGGATGAGAAAGAGATACCTTTTCAGAAGATTGTGCTTTACTGATCCCTGCAATCCCAAAGAGTAGACTAACAAGGAGCAATGTAGTTGTAAAAGTGGAAGCGATTCTCATTCACCAATATGGGGTATAGGAAAAGGAGATTAGGTCGATTTGACCCGTGCCGACTCTACAAGCAGAAGGTCTTTCTCCGCTGGACTGCTGGTCAAATGAATCCAGGTTCGATCGGCAAATTCAAAAAAGGGCCGTTTTTGATGGTACCAACCAAAATGCAATACATACGGGACTGTAACAAGATAGTCTCCTTTTCCAGGTATATGTGACATCATTTTCATAATCACACCTCGTAGTACGGGATAATTTAATCCCCTCAAGTTATACATAAAGGCATCGCTGTAGTAGGTAGACTCTACGTGGTTGAAATCGGGATCAAAACGGGTTAAATGAGCAATAAAATCGAGTTGAGGAGAGCTTTGCCCTTGTAACCAGGGATAAACCGGTAAATTCAATTTTGACATAGCCATCGCCAAACTCCATTCACAAGATTCCTCACTTCGACCATGTTCCTGCGTTCGACTTCTGAAGTGCGTTTCACTCTTTCTGGAAAGCATTTCACCCGCTAACTCATTTACTTTCTTCGTGAGTCGATAATCATGCGAATAAATCATGCCACTTTGAACCCGACTCAGATAGGTTAGTCCAAAGCGTTTCAGTGTGCGTTGTCTTCTTCTGAAAAGGATATCCCAAATAACTCCCAGATTTTTAGAAGCCCCAAAAAAGTTATCGGCTATTTTGGTTCCAGTAATCGTATATCCATATGCAGAAAAAGCACTCCAAAGCGCATTGGGATCTTTACACCAAAGCATATCACTATCCAGGTAAAGATTGCGCTCAAAAGGCATGTAGTGATGTGTATTGTGCTTAAACCCTACAATGGATGTATGCTGAGCAAAAAGTGGCTCCACCACATCGAACAATCCTTTTAACCCTTTTTCCTGTAGGATTTCTTCATGCTTGGGATCACAAAAAAGTGCCACCGGGCGCTCTTTATCATATCGTCGAAGGGTAATAACCGAGGCCACCACATGTCGAAGATACTTTAGATCCCCGTAGGAATTATAGACGTATCCTTCTTCTGCAAGTTTTTTAGTTGTAAATGAGCGCAGCATACAAAGTTTTTTTAGGATCCCGAAATACGTTCTGCTCGCTTACGAAGACTACTCAAAAGCGCCTCGAAGCCACGTTTACGGACGATACTCTGGAATTGTCTGGTATAGGAATCTACCGTCGATACCTGATCGATACTCATATCGACAATCATCCACCCTTTTTCCTGTTTTTCCATCTCATAGGATACTGGAGTGCGAACCGCTTTAAAGGAAGCCGTTGTCCAGACCATAGCCTGATTTTGAGTAACTTGTATAGAGTCGTATCTCACTTCGGCTCTGTAAATATCGAGTTTTGACAAGGATTGGTCACGAATGATATCCCCGAACAAACTGACGAATTCAGTGCGATCACTTGTTGAAATCGTATCATACGTGACCTCTAATGCAGTTTTGGCCATTGCATGAAAATCGATAATTCCATTAATAATTTCTTTCAACTCTTCGCGCTGACGATCTGTGTAATCCGAGCCTTCAGGACCAAGAAGATTCTTAATTTGAACGTCTCTTGCGGTTAATAATACTTGAATCTCCTCCAAAGCCCTATTTTGGGCCAAACTAGTCGAGCCCAACAGACCTGTCAAAAAAACGATAAACAAGTATATTCTGACCATTTGAGTAGGTATTATCCGCAGGTGTGGAAATATTCGGAAGAGAAATGGAAGACGAACAGTCATACTTAAAAGTTACGGAATTCCGCTTAATTGTGAGAGAGGTATACCCGAGGCCTTATAGAGTTCCGCAAGGCGTGTATTCCAGTCAAATCGGCTCTGGCTTAGTTCGGCTTCCAGTTCAAATTGTTTCTGCAGTGAATTAATCAATTCCTTGACGTCTCCAAAGCCATAGTCATAGTTTAATTGCTCATGGCGAACCCAATTCTTGGTGGCCACTAGGGCTCTCTCTGTCTGTTCGAGTCGAGTTTGTTCTACCTCAGCATTCTTGTAGGCCTCAGAGAGCTCAATCATTACAGCATCTTCGAGCGCACTACGTAAATCCTGAACTCTTCGGTATTCGATCCGACTTTTCTCCACTCTAGACTCCGTTGCTAGAAAATTGAGGTTTTGTCGTATTCCGACACCAAAACGAGCTGTCGCATAATTCGTGCTGTTGATAATGAATGGATTATCCTGTTTTGGTCGATTGGGTGTGACGGCATAGCTGGCGGACAGGCCCAGGAAAAACATAGGATAGGATTCTGTTTTTGCGACATCCATCACTTGCCTCAAAGCCTCTGCTCCCGCTTCAACTCCTTTGATCTCTGGACGCAATTCCAAAGCCCGTCTATGATAAAAAGTAAAGGACTCCAGTCGAGTCGGAACCGGATCCAAAAACAAAGAGACAGGTCTAACCGGTTGCGGTGACCGACGGGTAATATACTCCCATAAACGATTCATTTGACCCCGAGCCGACGTCACTTCAACCCGTTGAATCTGAAATTCTTCCTTAAATATTTCAAATTTAAAGAGGTCAGCCTCGGTCAACTCTTCGCTCCCCTCCTCCTGTAGTTTACGAAGCTGCTCTTCCACCTGGCGAATGCTCGACTCTGCATCCTCTACAATTCTCTCCAGTTCACCAGTAAGCAGATAGCTGTAATAAATCCGGGTGAGCGCAAGTTCAGTGCCCGTTTTTTTGGATTCAAATTCAAATAGCGAGGCCTCCGCAGCAGATTCAGCAGCCTGAATCGCTTTTTTTGTTGCCCCCCATGTAAACAGCGGCTGAATGGCATCGATCTGCGCACGGGTAAATAAAGCCCAGTCCGTCCAGTCATTCTTTAAATATGGATCCAGATAAAGCTGCCCTTCCGGAAGATAGGTTCCATCAAGACGAACACTATCGCTGTTTACTCCAGGCACCAGACCATGTTGAGTTTGTAGTGAAAAGTTTGGGAGAATCCGATTTGCTCGCATTTGTTGAACCCGATTCTCTGCCAAATCAATCATTCGTCTCTCATATTCTATTTGACCAGAAGCTTCCAATCCAATTGCGATAAATTGCTCTAGGGTGATACCCAGCGTATCTACCCGGTTTATTTCCTGGGTATACACCTGATTCGGATTGGCATTCACCACCGAAACAGATAACAGCAACGAAAGCAAAGTCAAAGTTACGCGTCGAGGACGGTTCATGGAGTGAAATGGGTTATGGTAAAAGATCAAAATCGAAGGCAGGAATTTGCTAAAAAAACGATCTAATTAGAATGACTCCTGATTGCTTACATTATTCAAAGACTTTAAAATAGGAATAAATCTTTGTATTCGCCCCGCTCAGGTGGATTAATGCGTGAATCTCATTATATTCAATCTATGATCATTCCAGTGAACCACCGTCATCATCATCTTTATTTCCTGTATCAGGCGGGGATCTGACTGTCTTTTGGCTCACAAGAATGAAAGATTTTTAAACCCGTCTGATTGCTCAGATGGGTTTTTTTTTGCCCCGGCGCCAGATGCACGCAAAATCTTTTCAGAAATGAACAAATCTCAAGAAACTATTGTTTAACTGCCTTAGCTCACAAGTATTCTGACTCATGACGACCCAACGACTTCGAATTGCCATTCAAAAAAACGGACGATTAAGCGAGACCTCTCAGGATCTATTCAGACAGTGTGGAATCCGTATTCCACATGGAGGTTCATTGCGAAGCGAAGCCCAAAATTTTCCGATTGATCTCCTATTTCTGCGAGATGATGATATTCCTCAATATATCGCTGATGGAGTGATTGACGCCGGAATTGTAGGGGAAAATATCGTAACAGAAAAACGACCCGAATTACGAATTGTTTACAGACTTGGATTTGGAAAGTGTCGATTATCTTTAGCCATTCCCAAAGGAGAAACGTACTCTGGGCCTGACTGGTTTAACGGAAAAAAAATTGCCACAAGTTATCCAAACGTTTTGGGAAGATTTCTGACTCAGAACGGCATTGAAGCGGATATAGAGGAGATTAGCGGGAGTGTTGAAATCGCTCCTGGAATTGGGCTGGCAGATGCCATTTGCGATATCGTAAGCACTGGAAGTACACTTCTCAGCAACGGCCTGAAAGAGGTTGAGTCCGTGATGAAAAGTGAGGCGGTTTTGGTTACATCACAGGAATTGAGCTCGAATCTTTCAGTGATTTTAGAACAGTTGGTATTTCGCCTTTCTTCACTAAGACATGCCCAAGAAAATAAATATATCCTCTTGAATGCTCCTAATGATGCGGTAAAAGACATCTGTTCAATCTTGCCGGGAATGAAAAGTCCTACGATTTTACCCCTTGCGGATTCTGGCTGGAGCAGCGTTCACAGTGTAATCGCAGAGGACGAGTTTTGGGAAAATATCGACAAACTCAAGGCCTTGGGAGCACAGGGGATTTTAGTCTGTCCGATCGAAAAGATGATTTTATGATGCAACGGTTTTACTATCCGGATTCTTCTGCCTGGTTTGAATTGTGCATACGGAACGGCGTTCTTGTATCTGAATCTATGGAAACGGTAAGGACGATCATGCATCGGGTTCGAGATGAGGGTGACCCTGCCGTTCTGGAGTTGACACAGCGATATGATCAATGCTCATTGACAGAAATCCAATTGCGAGTAAAGGATCAAGCCTTCTCAGTCACACCTGAACTGGAACAGGCGATTGAGACGGCAATTCAAAATATTCGGCTTTTCCATCGTGCGCAACGACCGGTTGAACCACTTATGGAAACCACAAAAGGGATCGAATGCCGGCAACTTTGGAGGCCTCTTGAGAGAGTAGGACTTTACATTCCAGGGGGTACGGCTCCCTTATTTTCTTCTTTGATGATGCTGGCTATTCCTGCGATGGTGGCCGGTTGTAGTGAATTGATTGTGGCTACCCCGCCGAAAAAAGACGGCTCGATTGACCCTGTGATTCTGCATGTGGCCAAGCGGCTCGGAATCCCCGTTTTATATCGTATGGGAGGCGCTCAGGCCATTGCTGCGATGACGTATGGAACGGAAAACGTTCCAAAAGTGGACAAGATCTTTGGTCCCGGAAATCCCTATGTGACACTGGCTAAACAATTGGCACAACTCGAAGGTGTACCGATCGATATGCCCGCAGGACCAAGTGAGGTCCTTATTTTGGCAGATTCTACTGCAAATCCAGCCTTCATCGCCGCCGATTTACTCAGTCAGGCTGAACATGGAGTAGATTCACAAAGCATGCTCATAACTGTTGATTCCGAATTGGCTGATGCCGTGGAGAAAGAGTTAGACCGTCAATTGACTTCTCTTTCTCGAAAAGAGATCGCAAAAACCGCTCTTGAAAGAAGCCGAATTGTCCTTTTTTCCAACATGGATGAGGCGATTTTATTCAGTAATGCCTACGCACCGGAACATTTGATTCTTGCGGTTGCCGATCCTGAGGCCTGCTTGGAAAAAATTACGCACGCAGGGAGTATTTTTCTGGGGCATCTCACGCCGGAAAGCATGGGAGATTATGCCAGCGGTACCAACCACACCTTGCCCACCAACGGATATGCACGCAACTATAGCGGTGTGTCGCTGACGAGTTTTATGAAGAGTATCACAGTGCAAAAAGCTTCCGAAGAGGGTTTGAGAAAGTTGGGTCCGACAGTTGAACTACTCGCTGAAGCGGAAGGACTAAGTGCCCATAAACAGGCGGTGAGCATCCGACTGAATACATTAAAGGAACAATCCTTATGAGTCTCTCGCAAGCCCCCGACTGGCTAAAGCCACTGATCCGCCCCCATCTCTGGTCTCTAACTCCTTACAGCAGTGCCAGGCATGAATTTAACGCGGATGCAGAGATTTGGCTCGATGCCAATGAGAATCCCTATGATGAACCCCATCGATTGAGAAACCGATATCCTGAACCTCTTCAGCCCGAAGTCCGATCCCTTGCCTGCCACTATTTTAAATGTGATCCGGATGAATTGTTCATTGGAAATGGCAGTGATGAAGCCATTGATTTAATCATTCGGGCTTGCTGTGAACCCGGGAAAGATCAGATTGTCATCTGCCCGCCAACATATGGCATGTACGAAGTATCGGCAGGTATTCATAATATTCAGGTCTGTCGCATTCCCCTCGTCGGAGACGATTTTGGACTCGACACAGAGGCATTATCCGTAGAACTTGCTAAAGCCGAATCGAAAATTGTGTTTTTGTGCAGTCCAAATAACCCGACTGGCACCGTTGTGACTCGAAACGATATCGAATTCATTTTACGGGATACCCGTGGACTAGTTGTCGTGGATCAAGCCTACCTGGAGTTTTCAACCTCTGAGCTGGAACAGGAAAAAGCCTATTGGGCTACTCTGCAAAACCAGTACCCTCACCTGATTTTACTTCGAACACTGAGTAAGGCATGGGGAGCCGCTGCACTTCGAGTTGGATTTGCAATCGGAAATGCGGCGTTTATTTCTATGTTAAATCGAATTAAACCACCCTACAACATCAGTGAACCGGTTCAGGAAGAAGCCGTAAATCGTCTGAATAAAGTGGATCAGATTATGACGGAAACGGCGGAAGTGATCTCGGAAAGAGATCGATTATCCCGACGTTTGGATCAACTACCCATTGTCCGAAAGGTTATCCCCTCTTTGGGTAATTTTATCCTCGTGGAATTCGAACAGACAGATGCGGTCTTTCACCACTTGATCAACGCTGGTATCGTGGTTCGAAATCGCTCCAGACAGGTTTCAAATACACTCCGGATCACAGTGGGCAGGCCCTCAGAGAACAACAAGGTCCTAGAAGTATTATCCCGACTTCCTTTAGATATTGGGGATACTGCCATGACTGAATAACCGTGATGAGATTACCTACGATAAAAACCAAGTTGCCACACTCATGAAAAAGATTCTATTTCTGGATCGGGACGGAACACTTATCCATGAACCTGAGGATGAGGTGATCAACAGCTATGAAAAATTGCTTTTTCTTCCAGGTGTGATTCAGGCTTTGGGACGGATTGCCCGTGAAAGTGATTTTGAATTGGTCATGGTAACCAATCAGGACGGACTGGGAACAGAAGTGTTTCCTGAGGCAACATTTTGGCCGGCTCACAACAAAATGCTTGATATTTTAGAACGAGAGGGCATCACATTTCGGGAAATTTTGATTGATAAAAGCCTTCCCGAAAACGGACTCGATACCCGAAAACCCGGTACTGGCATGCTGACACATTACCTCAATGGGCTCGCAGATTTGGAGAATTCCTGGGTAATTGGAGATCGAACTACGGATATTGAACTCTCTAAACGTATGGGGTGTAAATCGATACGAATTTCATCAAAATCTGACCCAGAAGCGGATTTTACCTCACTTGACTGGAATGAGATTGCCGATTTTCTCCTGTTAAATCCCCGCAAATCGAGTATCCGTCGAACGACGAAAGAAACCGATATTCGGGTAGAACTAAACCTCGACGGATCGGGAAAAACCTCCATTCAAACAGGAATCGGATTCCTAGATCATATGTTGGATCAGGTGGGAAAACACGGGGGAATGGATTTGACAATTAGGATCGAAGGCGATCTTCATATTGACGAGCACCACGTAACGGAAGACTGTGCCCTGGCACTCGGACAAGCCGTTGACAAAGCTCTAGGTAGTCGAAAAGGAATACAGCGGTATGGATTTCTGCTCCCTATGGATGACGCCCTTGCTCAAGTGGCCATTGATTTCGGAGGACGTCCCTGGATTGTCTGGAATGCCGAATTCCGAAGAGAAAAGATCGGCGATCTACCAACGGAACTCTTTTTTCACTTTTTTAAGTCTTTCAGTGATGCCAGTCGTTGTAATCTAAATATCGAGGTTAAAGGTGAAAATGAGCATCATAAGATCGAAGCTATATTTAAAGCGTTTGCCAAAGCCATGGGAGCCGCAGTGAAAAAAAGTAACCGACCGGATCAGCTTCCCTCCACTAAAGGAGTTTTGTGATGGTTGCGATTATTGATTACAAGGCCGGTAATATCCGATCCGTTGTAAACGCTCTAGAACGAATCGGGGTAGATGCTTTGCTGACTGCGGATCCCGATCAAGTTCTAAAAGCCAGTCACATTATTTTTCCGGGAGTAGGAGAAGCTGGGAGTGCAATGCGAGATCTTCAACGTACAGGCATGGACGAGGCTATTCGGTCTGTGACCCGACCATTTTTGGGGATCTGTTTGGGAATGCAACTCCTATGCTCGTTTTCTGAAGAGCAGAATACAAAGGCTCTTGGCATTCTTCCACTACGCGTGAGAAGATTTCCAGAGGGTGGAAAAGTTCCCCACATGGGATGGAATCGAATTCAGATTCTGACGGCTTCTGAGCAGAGCCGTGAATCACTTGAAGAACCGAATCATGGAAGAGAAAATCTGAAAGAAATTAGGATGGAAACAGTGGTAGAAACCATGAATGAAATCAAGACTGAGATCATTCATCCCCTGTTTACCGGGATCCGTCCAGAAGATGATTTCTATTTCGTACACAGTTATGCCGCTGACATCGGTATCGGAACCATCACCTCCACGGATTATATTCTCCCCTTTTCGAGTGCTGTTCAACACGAAAATTTCTTTGGGGTTCAATTTCATCCGGAAAAA
>JAURMN010000045.1 GCA_030830725.1 Balneolales bacterium
AATTGCCGCGAAAGCGGGAGCGACCTATATCTCTCCATTTATTGGCAGATTGGATGATATATCGACAGACGGAATGAATCTGATCTCTGAAATTGTGACGATATACGATAATTATGGATACGAAACCGAAGTATTGGCGGCAAGTGTACGCCATCCAATCCATGTACTTCAAGCTGCGGAATTAGGAGCAGATGTAGCTACAATGCCACTGAATGTCATCCTATCCTTACTCAAACATCCACTCACGGATATCGGCCTTGATCGTTTCCTCAAAGATTGGGATGCGCTTCAAAAGTCGCTGAACTCCTGAGCTGAAATTAAACGACTTGGCAAAATGATCGCTATGTAAGGCCTTTCAAACGAAAGGCCTTTTTTTATCCAAGATCAGGCGGGGCCGATTAATTTTTCGGCGATTATAGATGAAGAGAGTACGCCTGGTAATCCTGCACCCGGATGGGTCCCAGCCCCCACAAAATAGAGACCGTCTACATCTTCACTCTTATTATGTGGACGGAACCAAGCCGACTGCGTCAATATTGGTTCGACGGAAAATGCGGATCCCTTGTAAGAGTGAAGGGTATCTCGAAAATGTAAAGGGTCGATATAGTGTTCGGCCACTAAATTTTCTTCTAAATCAGGTAGATAGTTCTCTTCAAGGAAGCTCATAATTGAATCACGGTAAGGCTTAGCCGTTTCATTCCAGTCTGTTCCACTGTCCAAGTGAGGCACAGGCGACAAGACATAGAAGGCTTCATGACCGTCAGGGGCCATAGAAGGATCCGTAAGAGTTGGCATATGCAGATAGAGGGAAAAGTCTTCAGCCACTTTCTTTTTCTTAAAGATGTCGGTCAGTAGGCCTTTATATCGTTCCCCCAAAATGATATTGTGGTGTGCCAAGCCCTGATCCCGATACCGTCTTTTGGTTCCGAAATAAATCACAAACAAGGACATCGAATAACGCATCCGCGCCAGTTTCTTGTCGGTATACTTACGACGGTGTACCGGATTGATCAGCTTCATATAAGTGGTCGCCACATCAGCATTCGACACGACAACATCCGCATCCAGTTTTTCTCCATTTTTAAGGCGAACCCCTACGGTCTTTCCGTTCCGAACCAAAATTTCTTCGACCTCTTGGTTGAGCTCTACTTTTCCTCCTTGTTCTTCTATGAGACGAACGAGTGCATTCACAATAGAGCCGGTTCCTCCAAGCGCGTAATGGACTCCCCATTCACGTTCCAGATAGTGGATCATGGCATAGATGGAGGTTGTATCAAAGGGATTTCCTCCAACCAGGAGAGGATGGAAAGAAAAGGCTCTGCGCAAGAATTCGTCCTCGATGAATTGAGAGACATAGGTATAAACCGTTTTATGAGACTGCAATTTTACCAGATCGGGCACCACTTTCATCATATCGGTAACCGATAGAAACGGATGGTCGGCAAGTTCCACGAAGCCCTTTTCAAATATTGCTTTCGTAGTCTTCAAGAAACGTGTGTACCCCTCTTTATCAGCTGGATTGCGTTTATCAATTTCGCTCAGGATAAATTCGTGGTCGTTGTTATAATCAAACGGCTTGTTTTCCCAATCAAAGATTCGATAAAAAGGATCACAAGGGACGAGCTGAAAGTAGTCTTCTCTCTTCTTACCAGCCGCCGCGAAGATATCGTCAAACATAAACGGAGCCGTAATTACGGTCGGTCCACCATCAAATTTGAAGCCGTTGATTTCATAGGTGTACCCACGCCCTCCTGGTTTGTCTCGTGACTCCAAAACGGTTACCTCGTGTCCGGCAGAGAGTAAGCGGGTTGCTGCTCCAAGGCCACCAAACCCGCTTCCGATAACAATGATTTTCTTTTTCATAGAGTAATAAAATCTTTTTCGATAAGGTAAACAGACTCTCGAGAGGGGTTATTGGTACGAGAGAGGTGTATGTATTGAGAAGGATTCATGTCAACTATCAGGATAAACACTAAATAGCTGAATTTAATTCTGATATTGCTTTACGTATCCCTGAATACCCTTGGATTGGAGTCGACGTAATATCCTTTCAGCCTGCTCACGAGATTTATAGGCTCCATAATAGACCCGATAGACCGTTTTACCATTCGCAACTCGTTGTTCAACCGTTGCGCCCCGAACGGAAGATGCTTTTTTGCGAGCGTCGCTGCGAGATTGATACGATCCAATTTGAACTGTGAACAACTCCCTTCGAATCGTGGAAGCGTGTACGGGAGCGTCACCTTTTTCCACTAAAATCAATCGTACAGGAGCAGTTCCGGGTCCGATCATATCCATTTCCTGAGCCGCTTTTCGGGAAAGGTCAATAATCCGATCACCTACATAGGGTCCACGGTCATTAATGCGAACTACAACACTTCGTCCATTTTTTAAATTTTCTACCCGAACGACTGTATTGAATGGAAGCGTCTTATGCGCGGCAGTAAGATCGTCCATATCGTAGGTTTCTCCATTTGCCGTTTTTTTTCCATGAAAATCCGGTCCATACCAGCTTGCTACACCTTGTTGAATAGTGGAACCTCGAGATAATCCCCCGCCAAGAGTCCCTACAGTATTTCGAGTCATGGTAGTTGTGCCACATCCCTGCAATAGGGAAAGAACCAAAAAAGAAACAAGCAGAAGGGAATACGGATTTTTATACATCGAAGGAAAAAATGAAGGAAGGTGAGACGTTGTTTTTCTTGCCTGGAATTCACTAATTTGTAGTGGTTTATCCTATAGCAGGACAATCCATTTTCTTACGAATTTGCTAACCTGATCTATCACAGGGAACAACGCCGGACCGAGAGATCCGGCGTTTTTTTTCTTTTCGCAGATTCCGAAAGTGAGCCGAAGATCGGATTCGAACCGACGACCTACGCTTTACGAGAGCGTTGCTCTACCAGCTGAGCTACTTCGGCCTAATTAGATTTTAAGTCCAAAAGATACGAACTTACCGGGGTTAAAAAACAGCATTCCACTCGGAATCGTGTGGATTTACGCACTCAAAACAGACCCTTTTTTATCGAATGAATCTCATGGTCACGCCTGTTCTGATCGGAATAACATCCGCGATATCGCTATATGCATTATGGTTTCGACCTACCATACTGGATTGGGGAATGCTCAGGCCCTATAGAGTATCAACCCGTAATACCTGGTATGAAGTCTTTACCTCCGGTTTCTTACACGGAAGCATGACCCATTTGCTGGTAAATATGTTTGTTCTGTTGGTGTTTGGTTTAACTGTTGAGCAAAATATTGGACTGGCTCACATGGTTGGATTGTACATTAGTGGGATACTTGTTTCTGCTCTTCCCTCATTATGGAAACATTCACATAACCCGTCCTATGCCACATTAGGAGCTTCCGGAGCCGTGGAGGCTGTCTTGTTCATTTTTATTTTTATGTTCCCGATGCAAGACATCTATCTTTTCTTCATTCCTGTGGGTATTCCAGCCTGGATCTTTGGACTTCTATTTCTTATCTACTCTCTGGCAGCCAGCAAAAATGGCGGTAAGATAAATCATGAAGCCCATATTGCCGGCTCGTTGTGGGGTCTGATCTATCCTCTCCTTTTTATCCCCAGAAGCCTGGATCATCTAATAACACTACTTGGATTTTATTAAGAATTACGTCTGAAGTGTTGCATAAAGGAGATCAAGGCATCCACAGACTCCATCGGACAGGCGTTATAAATGCTGGCTCGAATCCCGCCGACATTTCGGTGACCTTTTAAAGCATCTAGACCTGCTGCTTCGGCCTCTTTCACGAATCGATCTTCGAACCCTTCATCTGCAAGACGAAAGGTAACATTCATTAGTGAGCGAGATTCGATTTCAGCTGTTCCTCTGTAGAAATCATCACGATCGATTTCGGCATACAATTTGGCTGCTTTTTCTTCATTGAAGGTTTGAATACCGGTCAAACCTCCTTGTTGCTCAAGCCATCCCAAAACCAGATTAACGATGTAAACCGTAAAGGTTGGGGGTGTGTTGAACATCGTTTCTACGTGAGTGGAATAATTCAATATGGTTGGGATATCTCGCTTGACTTGAGTTTTGAGGAACTCTTCTTTGATCATAACAATAGCCAATCCCGACGGGCCAAGATTTTTTTGTGCTCCAGCATAGATGAGGCCATAGCGCTCCATATCCAAGGGTCTGGAGAGGAAATCAGAGGAGGCATCGCATACCAATGGAACACCGTTTGATTCCGGTTCTTCCGGAAATTCCGTTCCAAAAATGGTGTTATTAGACGTAAAATGTAGGTAAGCCGAAGAGGGGTCTACCTGGTATTCCCCTGGCTTTGGAACCCGATTAAAATTGGAGGATTCACTCGTAAATGGAACCTCCACATGGCCAAAATGACGCGCTTCCTTAATCGCTTTTTTAGACCATTCCCCCGTATTGAGGTATGTCGCTTTTCCGTCCTGGGGAAGAAAATTCATTGGCACCATGGCAAATTGTGTGCTGGCACCACCCTGTAAGAAAAGTACATGCCAGGAGTCATCCACTCCGGTAAGCCTGCGCAAGCGTTCAATCGCTTGGTCATGAACAGCCAAATAAGGTTTTCCGCGATGACTGATTTCCATTACTGATGAACCCGTATTAGAAAAATCCAGCAACTCGGCCTGAGCCTGTTTTAGGACTTCAAGTGGAAGAATTGCAGGACCTGCGCTGAAATTGTGAACTCTTTTGGTGGTCATGGAGGGATTTCCGGGGCTAATGATTAAGAATGAAATGGTCTATGAATGTATAGGGTATCAAAAAAGTTAAAATGTGTGTACCACTAGTCCTGAACGTAATTTTGGTTCAAACCAAGTGGATTTTGGAGGCATAAGTTCTCCGGCATCTGATACGTCTACCAATTCCTGAATCGACGTTGGAAACATGCTAAACGTAATCTGGGCCTCGCCTTCTTGAACGAGTTTTTCTAACTCTTCAGTTCCACGACGCCCGCCAACAAAAAAAATAGTTGGATCGGTACGGGGATCTCCAATCCCAAAAACGGGGGTGAGCACCGTAGATTGGAGGAGTTCTGCATCCAGGCTCGCTACCACATTGGCATTAGGCGGTGTTGGGAGTGTGAATGTTTTCCAACTTCCTTGATAAAACACACAAACATCCCCTTTTCTCTGAGGAACGGGATTCTGTATTTCGCGTGGCCTGAATCGGGTTTCAAATTCCTGCAACTGTTCCGGTGTTATTTGAGTAATCGCACGATTGTACGCAAGGATTCTCATCTCAGCCATCGGGAATACCACTGCAGGGAAATAGAAAATTTCATGATCCTTCGATAAGGTACGCCCCTCTGATTGAGCTGTTCGGTGCATTCTCTCAGCTGCATTCGCGGAGCTTTTACAACGATGATGTCCATCTGCAATGTAGATAAACGGAACCTTCTGGAAAGCATCCACATAAGCCATCGGATTTTCACATTTCCAGAGTTTATGTGTGACACCGTCTTCAGCCCGGAAGGAGAAGTAGGGATTGTTCTGAGTCATTTCCCGAGTCATCATTTCTGTAATGCCCTGTTCATCCTTAAATGTCACCATTACAGGTTCCGGGTGTGAAGAGAGAGTGAGCATATGACGAGTTCGGTCTTCTTCTTTGTCAGGCCGCGTCAATTCATGTTTGAGAATGATATCCTCATTATACTCATGAACGGAAACACAGGAATAGAGACCGGTTTGAGTCTTTCCCAACCATTCCAATTGGTATATATAGAGGGAGGGGCTATCTTCCTGAGTATAAATCCCTTTATGCTTCATTTCCTCCCACACCTTAGCTCCCGCTTCATAGACCTCATCCGCATGGATATCGGTCTCAGGTGAACAATTAATTTCAGGGCGAACGACATGGAGATAGCTGTCGGGTTTACCTCCTGCCAGGGCACGAGCTTCTGTTGTATTAATAACATCATAGGGGACACAGGCGATTTCGGCAACTTTTTCCGGAGAGGGAAGCCAACCTTTAAAAGGGTGTAAATGGGCCATAGTGAAAGGAAAGTCTATTTGGAGGATATCAGAGAAATTAACTGGGACAATAAGGACGCATACAGGAAGTCAACTTCAAATTTGCGTACCTTTAAGAGCCTGCAAGGTAAGGGAAATTCTTGTTCACTGAAATCAAAAAACGCATCATGGCCGCAAACTTAACATCCGGGACTTCTTCGGATCATCAGGTATCTGAGCATCCTAAATCCGAGCAAAAATCCGGAAGTCGTGACCCCAAACAACATCAGCAGCAGCAACTACTATTTATGATGTTGATTCAGCAGTATCAACAGATTGCCCAGGCAGGGCTTGGTCAGGTAGAGCACCCCACAACCGGTGAGTTGGAAGTTGACCTTTCGTCTGCGCGATTTGCAATCGATACATTGGGAATGCTTAAAGAATTTACAAGAGGCAATATCACCAAGGAGATGAGTGAATATATCGAGGCGATCCTATCTCCCTTACAGAAGGAACTAGAGGCAATCGGATGAAGACCATTCAAGCAGCAGGCGGGGTCGTGAAGACATCGGATGGTCAGGTATTGATGATATTCAGAAACGGAGTTTGGGATTTACCCAAAGGGAAAGTGGAATTTGGGGAATCTGTTGAAGTGGCTGCAATCCGGGAAGTGGAGGAAGAAACAGGTCTTCATGGGGTCAAAATCGAACGTTCGCTGGGCATCACGGTGCATACGTACAAGCTGGATGATGAACCGGTGGAAAAAACAACCTGGTGGTATTTAATGGGATTAGAATCCCAAACAGATCCATACAGCCTTTCACTGAGGCCTCAACTGGAAGAAGGAATTACCGATATTTCCTGGAAATCGGTTGAGCAGGCTTGCAAAGTGGCCGGCTATGAAAACCTCATCACGATCCTGAATCGACTTTGATGGGTATTCTCAATTCAGTCTAAACCGAACGATAAAAAAAAGCCTGAAGCGTGATTCAGGCTTTTCCATTTCTTTCTAAATGGTCAACGAGTAATTCGTTGAACCTTGCTTCAGGCGTAGATCCTGCCGTTAGTTTTGAAGTTTGAATACCACGGGAAGGTTGTATTGAACCCGAACTGGGCGTCCGCGTTGAAGACCTGGCTTAAACTTGGCCTTTTTAATGGCTTTTAGAGCTTCTTCGTCACAACCTCCGCCAATTCCACGGATGACGCGTGGATTTTCGACCTCCCCTTTTTCGTTCACAATAAACTGGAGGAATACGCGACCTTCGATCCCGGCTTTACGAGCCATCTCAGGATACGTGATGTTTCGCTGCAGACCGGCAAGTCCACCAATTAACTCAGGCATATTCTCAACGACTGTGAAGAAATCTTCTTCGTCATCAGCTGGAGGGGGAGGTGGAGGCAGATTCAACGGTCCGTCAAGCGCAAGATCGGCATCAATATTGATATCAATGTCTTCGATGATTTCATCATTTGGTACTTCTACCGGGACAGGAGGACGAGGTGGTGGCGGAGGGGTATCCATTTGGCGTGTCTGAATGATCTCTTCCATTTCCACAATTTCCTGCTCAGAGAGTTGAATTTCTTCAGGAGCTTCTGAACGGATTTCTACTCGAACAGCAACAATAAAAATGACCAGAGCCAACAAAAGACCCAGTTCCAAAAAAACGGTGTAATAACTGCGTAAATCGGCTTGGGGTTTTTTTCTTTCTAACATAAGGATGGTGCTTGATGAGACGGTTAATTACCAAGAAACCTCGAATGGCTATTATACTTCATTTGAAGTAAAAAGCCAATCCTAATCTTTAGTTTCAACGCTTTTTATGTAAAAAGATTTTGTGCTTACCCATTTCAAAGTTCCAGCAGCACTGATTGCTCCCAGACCATTGGCGATGGTGTCTGCAATATCCGGGGTGCGATCTATTGGCAGAATACCCTGAAGAATTTCAATGATCACTCCAAATAAAAAACCGATGATTACTATCCAATTGAGAGTTGTCGAAAAATCTGTTTGAAGAAGTGAGGAATCGGCTTGCTTTTTTTTCCTTCTGAGTTGATGAAATCGGATCGTGAATACCCAACCAAACAGAAATGACCATCCTCCGAACATCAAAAAATGGACGATTTTATCGAGATAAGGAATTTTGGATCCACCTCCCTGTAAAGGAATCAGTGTAAGTGTGATTACCACAACCGTGGTAATCAGGAAGGCAACTGTGACCAGGTTTTGCGTTGTGCGAGGGGAAATCATCTTAGTAATACCATGTATGGATAACCTATTATGGCTTTATGAAAAATCGTTGAGTCAATTAAAGAATATCTTCCGGACTGACAGGGCTCGACGTCATTCGGTTTTTTTCAAGCCATTGTTCATACCCATAGAGAAGAGCATCTAATACGGCATGTCCCGCATCCACTCCAAAGGACAAATTAGCGGCTATTTGACCGCTTAATACGTCTCCAAACCCAGCTCGATGAAATCCTTCAGTCGGATAATCACTCAGAGCCTGAAAGTGTGGAGTGCAGACCCCTACAGGATCGCCTTTTGAGCAGATCGTTATCCCAAATTGGGTGCTTACTTCTGTAGCAATTTGTAGACGCATAATCGTGGGCTCCACACCAATAACTCCCCACTTTTCTTGAGAGATCGCACCCGGTTTAATCCCCTGAAAGAGTTCTTTTGCTTCTCCTGGATGAGGGGTAAGAACGATAGGATTATAGCTGTGAAAACGTTGAGAGTGGGATTTAGACCCAGGATTGAATGGAATTATCGACCGGCGCCATGTCCACAAGGAATCGATCGTCCATCCTCGAAGGGCATCCGCATCCAGAACTATAGGAACATCGGGGAGTATATTCAGAAATTGTTGTAAAAACCCATTTTGAACCGAGGCTTTACCAAGACCGGGCCCAATGAGTACAACTCCGGGACGTTTGTGAAGTTGACCCGCCAGAATCTCGGCATCTTCGGGTTGAAATACGGAATGACCCGTTCCAGTTTGGATTTTAATAAGCCCCGGTGCTTGATCTTCGATAGAGGGTAAAAGGCTATCCGGAATTGCAACAAATACTGCACTGGCTCCTTTTTCCCACGCCGCTCGGGATGCCATAAGAGGTGCACCCGTTAATCCAGGGGAACCTCCAATTACATAAACAACCCCCTTATCATACTTATGCCTTGTTTTTGTGGGTCGACGGACCTTTGGAATCGTTGCTCCTGTTAGCCCATACCGGTCGGAGGGACTGAATTTTCGTAAAAAATCTCCTCGAAGATGAAATGGGAAGGAGAGAGGAATTGAAATGACCTGGCCACTACATTCAGGACCATCCAGGAGAAGAAGGCCTGTCTTTTTGGGGCCAAAACAAAACGTGAGATCAGCCTTCAGAATCGCGCCCGTGTTTTCGCCGGTATCTGCATCCAACCCGCTTGGCAGATCCATAGATACTATCCAAGCTTGATTCTGTTTTTCTTTCCATCTATTAAGTTGATGAATCAGGGTTAAGTAAGGCTCTCGAAGAGGGGTCTGGATTCCAGATCCCAACAATCCATCCACCAGAATTGAGTAGGTGGTTGACTCTGGAGAGCCAGGATAGAGAGTTTCGTCAAGGTCTTTATAGATCTGAGTCTCCGGTGAGAACTGTAGAAACAATTCTAAATTACGGGCTGTATTTACAGATAGGTGGTCCAGCGGAGATACCATGAAAAGATCCACATGAAAATGACCGGATAGGACCAGATAACGAGCAGTAACCAGAGCATCACCCGCATTATTTCCTTTTCCACATAAACACAAAACGTTCAACTTTCGGGATGTTGATGCTTCTCTGGCTTCGTTAATACGGCCTCGTGAAAAAAAGCGAGGAGAGGCTTCGGAGGGAGAAGGAAAATGTGTCTTTAGATAACGAATCAACTCCGTGGCTGCCCCATGCCCTGCGGTTTCCATTAAAGTGAAGGCATCAATCTTACACTGCTCAATAGCAAGAAGATCCAGTGCACGAGATTGTGTCCCAGTAACTAGTGGATCCAGCAAGGTATCTTGAAAAAGTTTGGTTTTCTCTCTTTGATCCCGATTCATTAGGATACCTATTCTACCATTTTAGTCTAATCCAAGGCCACACACCTTAAGATAATTTTCACTTTCAAGAGTCAGACCTCAATAGGCGCGTGCAAAAATCACACGCTGTGAAGAGGGTTTTCCGCTGAGGATACAGGCGCCAGAATTCGGAATACCTCCATTAAGGCCAAGTTCCTGATTCAGCGTACCTCCTAGATCACCACCCATTGGAATACAACGGATTGTTGCCTTGGTTTCTTCTTTGATTCGGGCTTCGGTTTCCGGGGTTCCATCCCAATGCGCCAATAAAAATCCACCCTTTTCAATTTCGGTTTTAAACTCCTCATAGGTGTCGACAATGCGACTGTTTTGCTGCATTCGAAGGCGAGCTTTCTGCAATAGATCATGCTGAATTTGATCGAGAAGATCTGATAAGGAGCGAGCAAAATCTTCCGGTGCCTGAATAGGAATCGTCTGTTTTTCTAATGTATCTCGACGAGCTAATTCCACCTGCCCGTTCGCTAAATCACGTGGACCAATGGCAATTCTCAAAGGCACTCCCTGTGCTTCATGTTCGGCGAATTTAAAGCCGGGTTTGTATTGGTCACGATCATCAAGAAAGACTCGCAATCCAGCCTTTTTAAGGGCTTCTGCGAGGGGTTTTGCTGTAGTCAAAATTTGCGCAAGTTCCTCATCTCCTCTGAAAATAGGTACGATCGCAATCTGTACCGGAGCTAATTTTGGAGGTACAACCAAACCCTGGTTATCAGAGTGTGTCATGATGAGCCCCCCGATTAAGCGTGTGGAAACTCCCCAGCTGGTGGCCCATACATACTCTAATTCACCACTCTGAGATTGAAATTTCACATCAAATGCCTTGGCAAAATTTTGACCTAAAAAGTGTGATGTACCAGCCTGAAGAGCCTTCCCATCTTGCATAAGAGCTTCAATACAGTAGGTATCTTCAGCTCCGGCAAAGCGTTCGCTTGCGGTCTTTACTCCAGTGATCACCGGCATTGCCATGGTCTCCTCAGCGAAGGTTCTGTAGACCTCTAGCATTTGAGTCGTCTCATCAACTGCTTCCTCTTTGGTGGCATGTGCGGTATGCCCCTCTTGCCAGAGGAATTCCATCGTGCGCAGGAAGAGACGGGTTCTCATTTCCCAGCGGACTACATTGGCCCATTGATTAATCAAAATTGGGAGATCGCGATAGGATTGAATCCAGCTTCGATAGGCATCCCAAATAATGGTTTCGGATGTGGGACGGACGATTAATTCTTCTTCAAGACGTGAATCTGGATCGACTTCCACACCTCCATCGACTGCCTTTAGCCGGCTGTGAGTAACTACAGCACATTCCTTAGCAAATCCCTCCACATGCTGGGCCTCTTTAGAGAGAAAAGATTTTGGGATAAAAAGGGGGAAATAGGCGTTTTGGTGACCAGTTTCTTTGAACATCTCATCCAAGCGGTCACGCATACGTTCCCAAATTGCAAATCCATTTGGTCGAATGACCATAGACCCACGAACAGGCGAATGATCCGCTAAGCGTGCTTCTTTGACAACGTCTAGATACCACTGCGAATAATCTTCAGATTGTGGTGTGATTCGATTAGCCATGAGAAATACGTTGAGAGGGAATGCTTGAAAATGGTTTTACAAGCCATGAAGATAGGGTTAATTGGAATTTATTTGTAGTGAAACCTTAGCGAAAAGGGAAGCTGAGACTATAATAGGTTTGGTCCAGTTGGGTTTAAGACGGTGGAACCCTGATTTTGAGGCTTCTTTTTTCTTTTATTTACCTGAAACTCTCCCTATCTTTCGAGGCTTATTTATAGTTTGGGAGCTGACTTTGTCAGTTTTTATAAGAGTTGAAAGTTTTAACTCCCACTTCTTTTCGCATATTGAAAATGAGAAAATGAATCTGTTTGGCGTGGTAGCTCAGGCGGTTAGAGCGTCGGATTCATAACCCGGAGGTCGGCGGTTCGAATCCGCCCCACGCTACGTAAAAGCCTTGTGAATAATGCTCGCAAGGTTTTTTTTTAATTATTGGGAGCGAAGTTTTTTGGGTGAACTGCGATTTCCGGATATTTATTGAGAACCTTTTCGTCCAGTGTCACCAATTTGAATCCAGAAAATGAGGCGAGGCTGATATATTCACAATCACGGGTATTAAATCCACTTTCCTTCGACTTTTCCAAAACATCAAATGCGACGGGACGATATTCCCGATGTTTCATTTGGCGTTCTGCCAGTTCAACAGCTTCTGATGCTTTATCCAGATTGATAAGATTTTTACTCAAAAAGGTGGAGACTACTGATAGAAATTCAGTTCTCCATAAAAATGGAGCCAACCAATAGGGATCCTTCTCATATAGATTCTCTGCGATTTCAGTGAATTCCGTTGGTAAATAAAGACCTGCAATCAATTCTGTTTCAACAACAATCATTTTCGAGACTCCCTTATCGCATTTTGAATTTCGACGGACGAAATCGTTCCTGAAATTTCACGCCGTAATTCACGTGCCTTTTCGAGAATCTGAATCGTATCTAACTCTTCAGGATTTACCATCTTTTCTAGACAAATGATGATTTCATTATTGATAGAACGCCGATGAGCCTCTGCTCTTTTTTTCAATTTTAAATACACCTCATCAGGAATTTGTTTCAGCGTGAAATTTGGCATTTGGTTTTATTATTTAATTCTATTCCATCTTTGATCTGACGGATCAGGAGAGCGTGATAAAGAAATGATATTTTTTATAGTGCACAATTAATTTAATAAATAGAGAAAAAACAGGGTTTCAATATGGTGTCAAAATGAAACCATTTCTTTTTTTATTCTGTTCGAGGTTCTCTTTTCTTATTTTGCCATGTCTTAAGTTAATTCGAATTATTCTTCACAATTATGGTATTGAAGCGAACACATACATGCGGTGAACTCACCAAAACGGATGTAGGGAAAACCGTGACTCTGAATGGCTGGGTAGCTCGTGGGCGTGATTTGGGAGGTCTGGTGTTCGTAGATTTACGAGATCGATATGGTGTAACGCAGATCGTGGCAGATGAGTCTGTTTCTGAACAAGCGGCCGCGATTCATGTTCAGGCGGCTCAGTTGAGGGCAGAAGATGTAGTCGGGATTGAAGGATTGGTTCGAGAGAGAGAATCTAAGAATCCGGATATGCCGACAGGGGATATTGAAGTGGTGGCAACACGCTTGGAAGTCTATTCTCGAGCACAAGTCCCACCTTTTGAGATTAAACAGGAATTAAATGTATCGGAAGATTTACGCTTCCGCTATCGTTACCTGGATTTACGCAGGCCGGGATTGCAACACAATTTATTATTGAGATCGAGGGTTTCGATGGCCATTCGAAATTATTATCAGGAGAATCAATTTGCGGAAATCGAGACTCCGGTTTTGATGAAATCCACGCCGGAGGGGGCACGAGACTATTTGGTGCCAAGCCGCGTAAACCCAGGAATGTTTTATGCGCTTCCACAAAGCCCCCAAACGTATAAGCAGATTCTGATGGTGTCGGGGTTTGATCGGTACGTGCAGATTGTAAAATGTTTCCGCGACGAGGATTTGCGTGCCGACAGACAACCGGAGTTTACTCAAGTGGACGTGGAGATGTCGTTTGTGGATGAGGAGACCATTTACGAGCTTCATGAGGGCTTGATGGCACGACTCTGGAAAGAGTTTTTGAATGTAGACTTACCGATCCCATTCCCTCGAATGTCTTATGATAAGGCGATGCGCACGTATGGTTCGGATAAGCCGGATGTTCGCTTTGAGCTGCCGATTCGGGATCTTTCAGACGCTGTAAAAGGGTGTGGTTTCCGAGTATTTGAGGAGACGATTGCCAACGGAGGCCGAGTGTTGGGTATCACAGTGAAAGGGCAGGGGTTACTTGGAAGAGGAGCGTTGGACCGATTTGCAGACAGAGTGAAGGAACAGGCTTCGGTACCGGGTGTGATTACGATGAAAGTGACGGGCGAGGGAATCCAGAGCAGTGTTGGAAAATTCCTTTCCGACGAGGTACATCAGGCGATGGCGAAGGCTGCCGGCGCTGATGCAGGAGATGAGCAGACTCCGGGAGATTTAGTGTTGATATTAGCGGGTGATGCCCCTGCTATTTATGGAAAAATGGGAATTATGAGACTAATCGCCGGTGAAGAATTTGGATTGATGCCTACCTCTGCAGATCGTGAGCAGGATCCCGATTCCTGGAAATTTTTGTGGGTAACGGACTTCCCACTCGTGGAATGGGACGAAGAGGAGAAGCGGTATGTGGCATTGCATCACCCTTTTACTTCCCCACATGTGGAGGATCAGGATCTTTTCGAAGAAGCTCCCCAAAGTATGCGGGCTCGAGCCTATGATTTAGTGCTGAATGGAAGTGAGATTGGTGGGGGTTCAATCCGGATTCACTCTCAAGAGATGCAAAAGAGGATGTTCAGATTGCTTGGAATTGACGATGAAGAGGCTGAAGCAAAATTTGGATTCCTATTACAAGCCTTTACCTATGGTGCTCCACCTCATGGTGGGATCGCATTGGGATTGGATCGTATTTTAATGATCATGACCGGTGCTGCAAGTATCCGCGACGTAATTGCATTTCCAAAGAATCAACGTGCGCAAAGTTTGATGGATGGAAGCCCCAGCCAGGTAGATGAGCGCCAGTTGCAAGAACTTCATATCGCCTTGTCTCTGTCCAAAAAATCATGATTTTGTGACTGTCTCAGTAGCCGGATTGGATGGATGCAGGGCTGGTTGGCTGATGTGCAGTATACCGATGGGCAGTCTCTCGGTACCTGGGTTACCCATGCCCAACCTAAATCTAGATCAGTCGCACTGGACAATCCTCACGACGGAATCGGATTTGGAGAAGGCGTTCGAGGCACATCAGCGTATTTTTGTCGATATGCCGATTGGGTTACCCGACAAAGAACCGGGAAGATCGTGTGATCAGGCATTGCGCAAGGCTTTAGGCCGGTCTTTCTCTTCGTCTGTCTTTTCACCGCCCAGCAGACTGGCTCTGGCTGAGTCGGATTACCCATCCGCATCTAGGGTAAACCACCTTCTGACCGGAAAGAAACTCACCATCCAAAGCTGGAATCTGTTTCCAAAAATTCGTGAGCTGGATCGGATCTTACTGAAGAATCCATCACTTCAGGAACGCGTTTTTGAATCGCATCCAGAATGGTTATTCAGAATTGCCCATCCGCAATCGATCCATCTCGAATACAAGAAAAAAACTCCAGAAGGACTTGAAGAGAGACTCCAAAGACTCTCCCTCCATAGTCTATACGCGCAGAAGAGTTATGAGGATGCGCTTGGAAGGTTTCCTCGATCAGATGTTGCAAGGGATGATATTCTGGATGCCATGATTCTGGCGGTGATGTCGGCTAAGTCTATGTGGAGCAATGCGCTGAGGGAATCCCAGTGGGAACAGGACCGTGAATTGGGAGTGCCAGACGTTTCCTTAGGGGGCCTTCGGACGTTTCCGGAGCTGGGTAGTGGAAGCAGTAGACAAAAGGTGCAGAGGGATGGTGCAGGATTACCTAAAGCAATCTGGTATCCATCAACGCTTTGAGAGTTTCTTATGCGAGGGATAACGCTGAGAGGCATATCGTCGAAAAAGACTCAGCTAAAAAAAATTCTCTTATGAGAGATTATTCAGCGGCTTCCACTTTGGCCAACCCGTCAAGTGCGGCGATCTGATAAGCTTCGCTAAAGGTCGGGTAATTCAGAATATTCTTGACGAAATATCGAATATCACCATTTAGAGCCATCACAGCCTGACCGAGGTGGATGAGGTCGGCGGCCTGTTCTCCCACAATATAGATACCAAGAAGTTGTAGGCTTGTTTTATCGAAAATGAGTTTAAGTAGCCCTTCTTCAGTACGACTGTATTCGGCTTGGGTCACCTGACTGAAGGATGCAAGTCCGATTTCGACCTGGAAACCAAGGCGTCTGGCACCTTCCTCCGACAGTCCAATACCAGCAATCTCTGGAACGGAGTAAATTCCAAATGGAATGTGGGCATCACCGGGTTCGTCAAGTAACGCAGAATCGAACATGGAAGAAGCGGCAAGTCTTCCCTGAACAAAGGAAATCGAGGCGAGAGATGGATAGCCGACCACATCTCCGGCAGCAAAAATATGGCTGACCGACGTTCTCATCTCGTCATTGACCTGGATAAATCCATGTTCGTCGGGATGAATGTGAATGGCCTTCAAATTGAGTGTGTCGGTGTTGGGAAGGTACCCGCCCGCATAGAGGACCTGGTCGACTTCAAAAATCCGCAGTTGTTCCGTGGCGGTTTTGGATCGGAATCCGACTTCCGTACAGTTTCGAAGCTGATTTTTTTCAATCTTGTCGATCTGAACCCCATTGAAGATTTGAATAGACTGTTTTTCGAGAATAGTGAGCAATTCTGCACGAACATCTTGATCCAGGAATGGAAGCAACTCGTCCGACTCGTTTAACAGGGTAACCCGTGTACCCAGAGTGGCAAAAATCGTGGCATATTCAAACGCATTGATGGAACTGCCAACCACAATCATTCGCCGAGGAATGTGACTGGATTTGAGAAGTGAGGAATAATCTAGCACATTTACGTGATCAATGGTAAATGTGGTTGGATCCGTGGGCCTGCTACCGGTAGCAATAAGGATGTTGGCAGCAGTAATGCGCTTCTTTTTGCCATCAGGATCGGTGATTTCCAAAGTGTGTTCATCGATAAACGAACCCACACCCCGCACCATCTCTACGTTTTTTCGGTGGAGATTATCCTTAAGCTTTTGATTTTTGGAATCGAGCACTTCGTTTTTGTAGTGCAATAATTCACGTTTATCGACCCTACTGTAAGGTTTTTTAGGAGAATCCGTCGGGAATAGAGCGTTATAACGCATGGCGGCTTTGGCCGCCTCCCGGAGCGCTTTACTGGGGAGGGTCCCCGTGTTTACCCAGGTGCCTCCAAGTTGTTGAGCATTGGCTTCAATCAGCAGGATTTTCTTTTGATAAGATGCAGATTGAATGGCACAGGAATATCCGGCTGGGCCACTACCAAGGATGGCAATATCGTAATCGAAGGACATAAAATTAAAACTGGGTTGTTGGGTGCTCAAATATACGGGAACGCAGGAAGATTGGCATTGGTTTTTTTATCTTAGGAATCTGTCAAAGTGAGATCCTTAGGCGCAGTTTAAATCCGGTGTATTGGGGTTGGGCGTCCACCGGATCTGATTTGATGATGTACACAGGAGATATTAACAGAAACAGATACGAATATGGCTTACTCGCTTCCTTCCCTTCCCTATGCATATGATGCATTAGAGCCTCATATAGATGCTAGAACTATGGAAATTCACCATACCAAGCATCATCAGGCGTACACCACCAATTTAAATGTGGCATTAGAAGGCCATGAGATGATGGACAAACCAATTGAAGAGGTGTTGTCTGCACTATCCTCACTTCCAGAGGCTGTTCGTCAGGCAGTAATCAATAATGGTGGTGGATTTGCGAACCATAACTTGTTTTGGGCCGTTCTTTCCCCTAATGGCGGAGGCTCTCCTGCTGGTACCCTTGCGGAAGCGATCGATTCTACATTTGGGTCTTTTGATACATTCAAAGAGCAGTTTAATAAGGCTGCAGCCACTCGGTTTGGATCCGGATGGGCCTGGTTGGTTGTGGATGGAAACGGAAAATTATCCGTTATCTCAACTGCGAATCAAGATAGTCCCTACATGACAGGATTGACTCCTTTGCTGGGTCTGGATGTATGGGAGCATGCCTATTACCTCCATTATCAGAATCGCCGTCCAGATTACATTGGCGCTTTCTGGAATGTGGTGAATTGGGACCAAGTGCAGAAAAACTTCGACGCTACTAAATAAGCGTCTTCTCTAAATCATGGTTTGTGAGGGTCAGGACTCTTTGTCTCTGAAATTGTCTAATTTCAATGACTAAAAAAGTAATGGTGATTCGCAATTACTTTGAGACCCAAAGAATTGGATCGGACGCTAAATTTTTAAGGAGTCTTGACCGTAAACCAAACGTCATATTCCCCTAGTGCGCGGCGAAGTACCTGTCCTTGACTCTGCGATGAGCGTCTTCGACTTCCGTCATAGTACCCTCCATACCCTCCATATCCTCCGTATCCTCCATATCCTCCGTATCCTCCATATCCTCCGTATCCTCCGTAACCGCCCATAGCCCCTTGCCGGCGGGTTAAATCTTCTGATGCATCTTCTCTGAAGACAAAATTTGGGGGTTCAATTGCAAAACCGATCAGAATTTTTCCAGGTTGAAGTTGGAAGGGAATGGTGAGATCTAATGGAATTTTCCATTCAAAACTTACATATCGACTGCTTGTATCGACGGCGACCTGAGTACCCTCGGATGTGATCCTTCCCAAATCATACGTACCAAACTGCGCTTTCTGTTTTCCGTCAGATTTTTCTGATACCATCGCCAATTCATAAATCTCACGTTCTAGTTCTTTGAGAAGGTCCTGATTCTCTGGATTCTGAATCCAGTCAGGGCTACTTAGAAATTCTTCATAAAAATTGGGATCATCACGAAGGAGATTAAAAGCTCCAGCAGGATAGGTGACTCCTCTCGCGCGCTTATTTTCTTCATCGTTACTCAAATAGATTGTAAAGCCACTACGGCTGAGAGCAGCCTTATAAAAATCAGCTTTGATATCGATAAAAAGGTATAGATGCTGTTGATCCACAGCCGCGTGAAAATTCATCAACTCATCTCGCTGAAGGGTGGTTTTTTCTAAGTTCCAGTCATTGGAGAGTCCGTCGATCGAATAACCTGGAGCACCATTTACCAGATTTTCTTGATGGAGCAAGAGGGGTTTTTTTGAAGAACAGCCTGTGATGAAAAAAAAAGTAATCCAGAAGAAGAGGCTTGATATGAACAACAGACTCGACTGCGCTTTGATTAAGCCAGAGTGATAGAATGGGGAGAGAGGTTGGAAACGCATAGGGGGAGTTTTTGTGTTAAGACTGGACTCAAAATCACGAAAAATGGTATCTTTTACCACTAAAAAATCATCACATTAATCCTCTAAGTTTAGACTAACATGCAATTTGGATTTGGTATCGGTCCCGACACAACCTGGATGAGAAAAGAGCTCACAGATCTTGGAATCCAAGAATTGACGACTCCTGAAGAGGTAGATCAGGCCATTCAGGAAAACCAGATAGGAACCATGTTGATGGTAATTAACTCGGTTTGTGGATGCGCAGCCGGGAATGCTCGACCTGGTGTGGCCATTGCCCTTGAAGCCTCAACTGTGAAACCTGATAAGTTAGTTACCGTTTTTGCCGGACAAGATAAAGAAGCAACAGTTCGAGCTCGCGAATATTTTCAGGATTACCCCCCTTCATCACCATCCTTTGCCTACTTTGTGGATGGAGAAGTCAAGGCGATGATTCCTCGCCATCGTATTGAAGGACGTACCCGAGAAGAAGTGGCTGCTGATTTGAAAATGGTCTTTGAGGGACTTCACAGTACCAAAAATTCTTAAGTTGTCCTGTTTGATTTACGACTTTGAAGGGTCTCAGTTCAAACTATTCAGACGGATAGGGCAATTTTCACGATTCGGTTACCGGTCTTTTATACGTCTGCTTGTAACTGCTCTTTGGATGAGGCGAGTAATCGCTGAATTTCGCTCAAAGATTTCCCCTTTGTTTCGGGTAAAAGTTGCCATAAAATAATTAGGCCAATCAGAGTGAAAATAGCGTATAAGCCATAGGTTTCGGCATTTCCGAAGGTGGAAATTTGTACAGGGAACAGGAATTGAACCAGCCAACTAGTGAAGGAGTTGGTAAATCCAATGATGGAGATCGCTACACCCCTGAGTGTGTTTGGGAATAACTCGGATATCATAACCCACATCACCGGGCCCAATGAAAAGGCAAATGATGCAACAAATCCAAGTATACCAATCAGTACAAAGGCAAGTTCAATCTGAATCGCTGCTGAGAATAATGCTGCCTCAAACTCCAAACGCTCCTTCTTTGTCAGTAGTGAATCTAGAGCCTCTCTAAAAGCTTTATCTGATGTAAACTCAATATTGTAGATGGAACCCAATGCTGACGGATCTTCAAATCCAATCTCTTGAACTACATGAGCATCTACCTGATAAGTAGCTCGTTGAAATCCGGTAGAAATCAACAGTAAACTACATAAGATTCCGATTAGACCAGCCATAAGCAGAGGTTTGCGGCCAACTCTGTCTATAAGGTTAATGGCAACAAATGTAAAAATGAGATTAATGAAGCCAATGATGACAGCCTGCCCCAGGGAGGCATCTTGCGAGAGGCCGGTTTTTTCAAAAATTAGAGGCGCATAAAAAAAGATGACATTGATTCCTGTAATTTGTTGCACGATGCCCAAAATAAGTGCAATGAAAAACGTGACTCGGTAGTGCGCAGAGAATAGTTTTTTAACTTTTAGTCGGAAGTTTGACGTCTCCGAATTTTCAAACTTTCCTTCGAAGTCGGCAAGAATAGAAGCGTCAAGTATAGGTTCAGGATTAGATTTTGACGTAAATAGATAGGTAAGTGCCCGCAGTGATTTCTTTTTCTTCCCTCTCAGTTGATACCATCTAGGGCTTTCTGGAATAAAAAATAAAAGAAAGAAAAAGCAGATAGCCGGAAACAGTTCAATTCCCAGCATCACCCGCCAAAATTCATCTATGGTAAACCACTTCTTATTGCTCAAGATCAGAATCATGTAATTGCTGAAATAGGCTGCTGAAAACCCGAGTACGATATTGAGTTGTTGGTAGGAGACCAACCTTCCTCTATGGGAGGATGGTGCAATTTCTGTGATGTAAAGCGGTGCAATGACCAGAGCCGAACCAAATGCAATACCGCCCATCATTCTAGCCCCGACTAAAAGCAAATAGGTAGGGGCTATGGCAGATAAAAAGGCCGAAAGCGAGTAGAAGAGTGCGATGATCATCATCACCCTTTTTCTACCAAAAAGATCGCTTATTCTTCCCACAAAAAGCATGGAAAACATCGCTGAAAGAGAGGGTGAGCTTACCAGCCAGCCTACTTCGAATTCAGATAATCCAAACTGTGGTTTTATAAAACTTAAGACTCCAGATATGACAGAGGCGTCAAAACCAAATAAAAATCCCCCAATGGCTATGATTAGAGTGCATAGAAGGATCCTTCGGGGTAATGGAACTTCAAACTGTGTAACCATAGTGTTATGTTACACTTTTCAGAGATCATGAAAAAGTTGGGAGGGAAGGGGATTTTTTGCAAATTAGGCCCATTAATTTTCAAATTTTGCACATAAATGAATATTCTTTTTTTTAAACGACACTCTATCCGTTTTACTTTAGCCCTCTTTGGAGGTTTGATCTTTGTTTCTTGTTCAAATACTCCTGTCACCGAACCCCCTGTTGATGAAGATGGCTACGTGCTCATATGGCAGGATGAGTTTGACTCCACACAGATCGATCGAAAAAAGTGGGATTTTCAATTTGGAACGGGTACAGAGTATGGATTATATGCCTGGGGAAATAATGAATTGCAGTTTTACACAAACCGTTCTGAAAATATCTATCTGGAAAATGGATACTTGGTAATTGAAGCTCGTAAAGAAGACTTCCAAGGCCAGTCTTATACCTCGGCTAGAATCTTAACAAAGGGACTTGAAAGCTGGACATATGGAAAATTTGAGGCCTCAATCAAACTTCCTAAAACGAAGGGAATATGGCCTGCTTTCTGGATGTTGCCGGAAGAAAACGCATATGGTGGTTGGCCTGCCAGTGGTGAAATTGACATTATGGAATTGTTAGGCCACATTCCTCAAACTGCATATGGAACGGTTCATTTCGGGAATAGTGTATCCGATAGAAATTATATAACGGGTGAGAATACTCTTCAAAGTGGAACCTTCGCCGATGATTTTCACCTATTTACGGTTGAATGGGAAGCCGACCAAATCCGATGGAAAATTGATGGAGAACAATATCATGTTGTGTCGAAATCGCAAGTATCACCCTATAATTGGCCATTTGATCAACCCTTCTATCTTCTCCTTAATGTTGCTGTAGGTGGAAATTGGCCTGGAAACCCAGATCAAACCACACTATTCCCACAGCGTATGGTCGTGGACTATGTGCGTGTCTATAAAAAGGCCGAATAATACTATTAATACCTGCCTAACCTCTCATTAAACTTTCCTGCAAAATGAATACAGAAGCGTCTGCCACAAGTTCACGTTCACTCACATTCTCACACTACGTGGTACCTTTGACCGTCGTTACCACTCTATTTTTTATGTGGGGATTTATCACAGTTCTTGTTGATGCACTTGTACCCAGGTTACGAGACGTCTTAGAGCTAAGTTATTTTGAAGCTGCTCTTGTTCAATTCGCCTTTTTTACCGCTTATTTTGTTTTTTCTATTCCTAGTGGAGGATTGATTGCGAAGATTGGATATAAGAAAGGAGTGGTGACCGGATTGATCACAATGGGGATTGGGTGTCTGCTTTTTTATCCTGCGGCATCATTTCGAGTATTTCCAATCTTTTTGCTCGCTATGTTTGTGTTGGCCGCTGGGATCACCACACTTCAAGTTGCCGCAAATCCATATATCGCAGCATTGGGCCCAGCCTCAACTGCTGCCAGCCGATTAAATTTATCTCAAGCATTTAACTCCCTTGGCACAACAATCGCTCCCTTAGTAAGTGCCGCTTTTATATTGAGTTCGACCGTGCTTTCAAGTGCTGAAGTAGAGGTATTATCTGAGTCTGAACGGCAACTTTATTATCTGTCGGAAGCTTCGGCTGTTCAGGGACCTTTTGTGTGGTTGGCAGGGGCTTTATTCCTCTTAGCTGGCGTATTTGCACTTTTTAAACTACCAAAGATTTTGGAAGGAGACTCTGATAAAGGGGGGACGTATCGTGAAGCCCTTCGGCATAAACATCTGATCTTTGGAGCCCTTGCCATTTTCGTTTATGTGGGTGCAGAAGTATCCATTGGAAGTTACTTAGTCAATTATTTCTTATCGCTTGATATCCAGACACTGGTGCTAGAGAGCTCGATCATGGCTTCCATTGCCGGGTTTTTGTCGGGCTCTGATCTGAATTCCCTGAATCCTTCTCGCTTGGCTGGAACCTTTGTTTTCTTTTATTGGGGAGGTGCCATGGTGGGAAGGTTTATAGGATCAGGCTTGCAGTTACGTGTTTCACCACATAAACTGTTGGCATATTATGCCCTTGTCAATGTGGTATTGCTCTTTTTTACGATGATCACGACATCTTATACCGCTTTTTGGACTGTATTATGTATTGGGTTATTTAACTCCATCATGTTCCCAACGATCTTCACTCTTGCAATTGATGGTTTACGAAATCTTACGGCTCAGGGATCTGGAATTCTTTGTACAGCCATTGTGGGAGGTGCAATCATTCCTCCGATCTATGGATTCATGGCGGATTCATTTTCATTAAGTCTCGCATTTATTGTACCCCTACTTTGCTATCTATACATCGTCTGGTATGGTCGGGTTGGGTCTCAGCTTAAGTCATAAGTAGACGCATACTCTTTTTAGCATGCGATAGTGGCATATGTGCAAAAAATTTGCATAAATTCTCCACGACTAAATACCAGTCTAGACATTTAGTCTAACAGGGTGAAACCCGTATTTCATCATGATTCATAACTAAACCATGTGTAAGAAGTCATATTTATGGGGATGAGAACCACTTTAAAAGACATAGCGAAAGAATCAGGTTACTCTATTTCTACTGTTTCCAGAGTCTTAAACGGGAATCAAAGTATTAGTAAAGAAGTCCAACGGATCATTTTGCAGTGCGCAGAAAAACTAGGCTATCCCTTTGATAAAGGTGCGATCCCTTACTATTCAAATGGTGTCAAACGCATATTAATCCTGACCGATTTTTATGACGGAGAATTTTATTCTTCATTTTTCTCAGGGTATGTGAAGGCTGCACACGAACTCAATGTGCAAATTCTATTAATAAGTGTACTGCATGAATTAAACAGTATCCACGAGGTTATTCTCTCTCAGAGAATGGGACATATGGATGGCATTGTTCTCTTCACGCCATCGCTTGAGCAAAAAGATTACATTGATTTACTCCAAAAATTGGATGAGGCGAACTGCAAGATACCCATTATATCGAATGGTTTGATCCAGTCTCCGGTCTTGCAGACGGTTACGTTTGACGGGTATAGTGGAGGGTATCTTGCTGCAGAACACTTTGCCCAAAAAAGAATAACGAATGTTGGCCTTATTCATGGTCCGAGAGGCAAGGCTGAATCGAGTTTCCGTTCTAATGGATTCAAAGATGGATGCCAACAATTTGGATTGAATCTCGTGTGGGAAGCGGATGGAGATTTTATGTTTGATAGTGCCTATCACTCATTTGAAAGCTATTTAGCTCTGGATATCAAGCCGGAGGGGATATTTGGAAGTAATGACCTTATGGCAATTGGTTTTTATGAGGTTGCTCGAAATCAGGGTCTTCGAATCCCGTATGATGTATCCATCATTGGATACGATGATTTGCCGATGTGCCAGCAAGTTAGACCTGAAATGACCTCGGTTCGGACTGATTTTTTTGAATTGGGTAAACAAACGATTCAATCTCTTCTTAATCGAATTATCAACGAAGATCAAGAGAATAAAACGTTGAGTTTTGTTCCCGTACGACTCATGAAAAGAGGATCAAGTTAAACTCTTCATATTTGTGAGAATATTTATATATTTTTTGCATTCTTTGCATAATCTATATTTGGGTATTCCACTATGAAGACATATAAAGTCGCCTGTCTTACTTTTCTTTCTGTTCTACTTCCATTTTCACTCGCGTTTTCACAAAACGTTGAGACTCCATTCTATCAGCAATCTGAGGTCTCCGTTGATGAGCGAGTTGAGGATCTGTTGAGTCGAATGACCCTAGCTGAAAAAGTGGGCCAAATGACTCAGTTGAATAATACCATGATTAATGTTTCGGGAGAACAACGGGATCTAAATATTAATTTGGATAAAGCCCGAGAGTTTGTGCTGACCCATCATGTAGGTTCATTCCTGAATGGTGAGGGGGAATCACAAGAGGAATGGCTTGACTTTTTGACCCAGCTTCAAAAAATAGCAGTAGAAGAGAGCCGTCTCGGCATTCCTATTATTTATGGAATCGATCACATGCACGGGGCTAGTTATCTGAAAAATTCAACGATTTTTCCGCACAGCATCAATATCGCCGCCACATTCGATGCGACCAATGCGTATAACGCCGGCTATGTAACGGCGTATGAATCATCCCATCTGGGTCACCGCTGGAATTTTGCTCCTGTATTGGACCTTGGAAGAGAACCAAGATGGCCACGTCAATATGAGACCTTCGGGGAGTCTCCCTATTTGGCATCTAAATTGGGTGTTGCCTATGTGGAGGGACTTCAGGGATCCCATGATTGGAATGACTATCAAGTAGCGGCTACGGCAAAACATTTTTTAGGATACTCAGAGCCTAAGTCAGGTTGGGATCGCTCTCCGGTAGAACTTTCTGATCAGAGTTTGTATGAATTTCATGTTCCTTCATTCCGTGCCGCTATAGATGCAGGGATCAAGACAGTGATGTTGAATAGTGGTGAAATCAACGGAGTGCCTGTACATGCATCTAAACCAATTGTGACCACGTTGCTTAGAGATGAACTTGGTTTTGAAGGGGTTGTGGTGACAGATTGGGATGATATTGGCAAACTCTTCAACTTTCATTACGTCGCAGAAACCTACAAAGAAGCAGTTTATCTGGCTGTTGAAGCTGGGATTGATATGAGTATGACGCCAACTCATCTAGGCTTCAATACAGATCTGATTTCTTTGGTGGAAGAGGGTCGTATTTCTGAAGAGAGAATAGATGAGTCTGTGAGACGTATTCTAAGACTGAAGTTTGACATAGGTTTGTTCGAGTATCCATTTCCAGAGTCTGGAAAAAAATCACGACTCAGAACTCCTGAAAATGTTGAAAAAGCCTACCAATCGGCTCAACAATCGATGGTACTTCTCGAGAATGACGGGGTCTTACCACTTGATGCAAATCGTGAGGGAGCCATTTTGGTGACTGGTCCTTCTGCTTCGTCGAAACGAAATCTGAGTGGAGGTTGGACCGTTGCATGGCAAGGGGGAGAAGAGTATCGTTATCCAGAGGATATGCAAACTCTCTATAACGCGATTGTGGCGGCATTCCCAAACAGCGAAGTCCATCTTGTAGAAGATTGGACGAACACGGCAAGAATTGATTCAATTTCTGAATTTGTGGATCTGGCTGTGGTTGCATTTGGTGAAGAACCCTACACGGAGTTTGTAGGGAATATTCGAGATCTGACGTTGCCCGCTGAGCAATTACACTTGGTTGAAGCATTGTCAGATCATCAATTACCCGTCGTTGGCGTCTATATTGGGGGAAGACCTCGACTGGTTACCGACTTTACAGAGCATATGTCAGCTCTTTTATGGGCTGGATTACCGGGATTTGAAGGTGCAGGAGCTATCGCGTCCATCCTAACAGGTGAGTTTAATCCCTCCGGTCGTCTTCCGTTTTCCTATCCGAGATTCCCAAGCCATTTTGCGCCCTACAATCATAAGCCAAGTGATGTCTACTTCTTTAATCCTGAAGAGGCGAATGATATTCAGCAAGGGGAAGCCTCGATCTGGCAATACCCATTTGGCTATGGCTTGAGTTATACAACGTTTGAATATTCTGATCTTACTATGGATTCTGAGTTTACCATTAGTGGTGATAATGACGGTCCACTAGTTGCGAATCTGACGATTCAAAATGTTGGGTCACGTCAAGGAGTTGAGACGGTGCTATGGTACATACAGGATGTCACAGGCATTGTGACAAGACCTGTACGCGAGCTTAAAGGAGTGGAGAAAGTGAGTTTAGGTCCTGGTGAATCGACAACTCTTAAGATTCAACTTGATGTGCTAAAGGACCTTACTTATCCAATTTCAGGCAACAAATATAGACTGGAGTCAGGAACGTTTCGCCTGCATGTTGGAAATCTAACGAAAGAATTTGGCGTAGAGATAGAGAATCGCGATAGAGCCCTTGAATTTGATTATTGAGATCCATCTCGGGCTTTAATCACAACTGACTTACTTACTATGATCGTCTTGCTTTTAAAGTCGGTTTACTGATTTGCACTGTAATCAATCGTTTTTCCATCTTTTGAGAGCTGAACTCCATCTGGATGTGAGAGCGATCCGCCTGGTCCAAACGCCGTTGCAGCGGCTGCCAATTGTTCTGCTGATTTAGGCGTCGGAGCTTTATAGGCTCCTTCCACGTGGCTGCCTACATGGAGTGTCTGGGTAGGGAAGGCAAACTCCACTCCGACTTCTTTGGCCAATCGAATCACATCCAATAAAAAGTTGTGACGGAACTGTAGCTCCTCACTCCAGGTAGGAACTTCAAAAAAGAGATTAATGAGTACATCCAGGGAATGTGAGCCCATTTCATGAAAATGAACTTCGTAGGTTTCTTGGTTAATGGTTGGACAGGTTCGAATGATTCCTTTAATACCCTCTACAAAGGCCTCCATTTGCTCAGGTGTAGTGTCATACGTGAGATTCACCATCGATTTCAATCGACGCATTTTACGTAATCCCAGATTATCTATTTCGGCATCCGCTAATTTAGCATTCGGGATCGTGACGAGTGAGTTATAGAGAGTGCGAATGCGAGTTGAGCGAAAGCCAACCTCTTCTATCGTGCCGGTTACATCGCCTGTTGTGATCATGTCACCGATTTGGAAAGGCTTGTCAACAAAGATGGTAATAGATCCAAAAAAGTTAGCCAGGGTGTCCTGGGCGGCCAGAGCAAAGGCCAAGCCACCGATTCCCAGACCGGCAATCAAGGAGGTGACATTAATACCATTATTTTGTAAAACGAATAAGACCCCAATGACCACGATGAAAATTTTGAGTGATTTTCGAAGAAGTGGAACGAGTTGATCATCTAATTTACTATCCGTTTTAGAGGTGACGCTCTCCAGAAACAGCGAAGCTACATTGGCCAGTTTGTATAGAAACCATACAACCGCTACAGACAAGGCAACTTCAAAGCCATTTGATAAAATGGTATTCAATTTGACCGGTAACATCAGATTCGTGTAAGTGAGCCTGAAAAAAATGAAGAGAAAGATATACCCAATAGGTTGGTGGACTTCTGCATAAAATTGATCATCCCATTTACTATTCGTCTTTTGAAGCAAGGGCTCAATGTATCGTCCCAACCCAAAATCGAAGAGTTTCATCAGTACCAAGCCGAGTAAAATCCAGACAAAAATTCCGATGATCTGCCAGAGCTCCATACCCAGTACATGATCTCGCATAACATCAGGTAGCCGATCAAGAACAACGTCTACAAAAATTGAAAATGTGTCACGATAGAGACCGGAGATTGCGAGAATTGTAGGCTGAGCAAAGACCCAATCTGTTCCATCTAGTTCCATATAGACTTCGGGTAGTTGATCAAATAGAATGTAAATTTGTTGACCGGAAAGAGAATCGCGATGAGCAGGATTAGCAGGAATGTTATCAAATTGAATCTCAAGACCCTTGGCATTCAAAACTTTCAGGAGTTTTTGAGCCAGTTCAACTCGCTCTTCTTCTGGAGCCAGTTTCATGGTTTGGGCTGCGTATTCCGGTCGATAATGACCTTTGAGTTGCCAATACACAAACGTATGAAGAGCACGTCTTGGATTATCCAATGATGGAGTGGCCAGAGGGATTTGCTGTTCATTCATCTCGGTTTGAGGCGCCTGCTCTGCTTGGAGAACGTTTGATAATCCAATAATCAGGAGCGATAGAGTGAATAGAAAAGGCAAAATTTGGGTTCTCTTCATAGTTGAGCTCATTTTTTGAAACTTTAATTCTTATTCTTGCGTAAAATAGTGAATTCTTATTGTTTCTTGGATCCTATCGTTCAAATGACCATTCTGTGGGAGATTTTTAAGAAAAGAAAGTAAAGGGAACGATAAGATAAGAGTACTTCTAACTAAATATTTTTCTATGGCAACTCCTTCAAGTGGTTCTCAGAATCCCTTAGGCGGATTTACAAAGGCGATTCAGAATCTGATGAGCAATTTGCGTAATGCATTTTTGACGTTTTTAGTTATTGTACTGGGCCTCTTGACTTTTTATACCGTTGAGCCGGAAGAGGCCGGTGTGGTAATGCGTTTTGGGGAATATGTCCGAACTACCGACTCGGGTCTTCACCTTAAAATCCCCCTTATAGAGACCGTAGAGATAGTTCCTGTGGAGCGACAACTTAAGCAGGAGTTCGGATATCGAACGATGAGAGCAGATGTGGAGACAGCCTATCGGAAAGCTGGCTATGAGGATGAATCGTTAATGTTGACAGGCGATCTAAATCTGGCCGATGTCGAGTGGGTGGTTCAGTATCGAATCCATGATCCCTATCTGTTTTTATTTAAGGTTCGAAATCCAGAACAGACTCTTCGTGATATGGCCGAATCGGCCATGCGTCAGGTGGTAGGAGATCGCACGGTTAACGAGGTGCTAACCGTTGGACGTGCGGAGATTTCATTACGGGTACAGGAACTTCTTCAATCTTTGGCCAATGAATATGAGACCGGAATTCGTATAGAACAGGTGGTGCTCCAGGATATTAATCCACCAGATCCGGTTAAGCCCTCTTTTAATCAGGTGAATGAAGCCCAGCAACAACGTGAAACACTCGTAAATCAGGCTTTGGCGGAATACAATCGAATTATTCCACGTGCCCGAGGTGAAGCGTTACAAACGATCCAACAAGCCGAAGGATATGCCATTGATCGGGTTAACCGGGCGGAAGGAGAGGTATCCGCGTTCAATCAGTTGTATCAGGAGTATGTTAAAGCTCCAGAGGTCACAAAGCGTCGGATCTATTATGAAACGATGCAGGAAATCCTGCCCAAGATCGGCAATAAAATCGTGACGGATGAGAACGGATCTTCAGTACTCCCGCTCTTACAAATGCAGATGCAACAGAAAAAAGAGGAGACAAATCCATGAAAATCAAGCGACTCTTTGTGGTGATTCTGGCTCTTGTGGCCTTTTTTGGGGCAATGGACGGCATTTACGTGGTAGACGAGACCGAGCAGGTGGTTATAACCCAGTTTGGGGCTCCTGTAGGAGATGCTGTAACGACGCCGGGGTTGAATTTTAAAGTGCCATTTATTCAAAGCTCCAATTACTTTGATA
Organism: Balneolales bacterium; assembly: GCA_030830725.1. Classification (GTDB taxonomy): domain Bacteria; phylum Bacteroidota; class Rhodothermia; order Balneolales; family Balneolaceae; genus JAURMN01. The sequence continues at coordinate 30,298 of JAURMN010000045.1, forward strand.
AGCGTTATCTGGAGTGGGACGGAGATCGTAATCAGGTGCCTACAAAGGACAAAAAGTTCATTTTTGTGGATACCTACGCTCGTTGGCAAATTACCGATCCTTTGCAGTTTTTCCGTCGTCTGGGTAATGAACGGGGTGCCCAGTCTCGACTGGATGATATCTTGGACGGCGAAACCAGAAATGCAGTAGCAAATCATGATTTGGTGGAACTGGTACGCTCTACAAATCGTCAACCGGTAGCAGACACTGAATTGGCTGAAGCGATTCAAGATAGCTTGGAGGCGATTCAGACTGGACGTGATCTGATACAGAAAATCGTACTAGAACAGGCTAATGCCCGTGCGGCAGATCTGGGAATTTCGATTCTGGATTTTCGCTTTAAGCGCATTACCTATGTGGAAGATGTACGTCAGACGGTGTACGACAGGATGATTTCTGAGCGAAATCGGATTGCAGATCTTTTTCGATCCGAAGGGCAGGGAGAGGCTTCCAGAATTCGTGGTGAGCAAGAGCGTGAATTGCTTACGATTCAATCGGAAGCGTTCCGGACGGCTCAGGAAATACGTGGACGAGGTGATGCACAGGCTGCAGCTGTATTTAATAATGCCTATAACCGAAACGGATCAACACGTGAGTTATACGACTTTCTGCGGGCCATGGAAGCTTATCAGGAAACCTTCGACACCCAAACATCCATTGTTATCTCCACAGACAGCGAGTTTTACAAGTACCTAAAGAGACTCGACTGATTTCGGGAGTGCGTTGGAGTTCTTTACAGCGAAAACTCGATCCCAAAGAGGGCATTTCGCCCGGGCATAGGGATCAGACTGGTTTCCCAGTACGTTTCATCGAACGCATTGTAGAGATGAGCGTTTAGCGTGATGAATCGAGTTCTCCATCGGCTACTAAAATCGGCTATCTGATATCTCCGTCCCGAACTACGTTCTACCCATTTGTAGGTGCCAGTAATCGTCCAGTTTGCACCAAGAGGTTGTGCATAATGCACCGTTACCTGATGACGAAGGTCATTATTGAGGGTATAACGGGAAATAGGGAAAGCGATTTCTCTGAAATTATTTTCAAGAGTGGTATATCCAATTCGTAGATGGTGACGATCAACTGGCCCGCTGGTCTCACGGAAGGGTGAAAGTCGCAAAAAGACTTCGGTTTCGATTCCTTTAGTTTCAATGCGCTGAATATTTTGCGCTTGAAAAAGATCTTCAGGGTTGGTCTTTACATAATCTATTAAATTGGTAGAAACCCGGTTAAAATAGGCGAATGTCCACCAAAACCGGGCTTGATTTACTCTTAGACCCAGTTCATAAGCCTGAGCACGTTCCGGAAACAAGTCTGGATTTCCAAGCGTGGTTCTGTCCGAGTAATAGAGATCGGTATACGTCGGGATCCGGTAAGTCTTACCCAGGTTGGCATACACCTTCATCTGATTTGTGACCCGAAATCCCAGATCGATGCCCGGAAAGGCATGCCAGCCAAAATCTGAAAAATAGACCGAGGTAATTCCAGGTGTCAGATCCATGCGATCGTTGAAAGCAGTGAGCCGTTGCTCGAGATAAAAGGTCATCATGCCCCGTGATCGATTTCCCAGATTCGTACTTTGAATACGAATTCCGGAGACATCTACTCCCAATCCAGTATCGCCGAAACGTGTAACGAATATCGCATCCAGATTGGATCCAATTTTGTGTGTGATATGGAGATTTTCGTAGATCTCAGGTCGATTGCGAATATATTGATACAAATCCTCCCCTCTTCGCCAATAGAGTGAGGGCTTCAGAATTAGGCGTTCCAGAATCCGTTGACTGGAGACGGCCACCAGTGTCGCCTCGGTCTCTTCATATTGATCGATGGCTGAGGGCGTAGCATAAAATCCGTTTGCTCCAAAGGCTCTGTCTGAATGGAGTGCGATCAGATGAAGAGGGGATTCGCGTGTGTTCAAGGACGCTCGTACTAATATACTTTTCTGATCAAAGTCTGTATTATGACGATATCCGTCAGACTCATTGCTGGAGAATACCGCATAAATGGAGTGCTTGCCAGGAGAAGCTGCCAAAGTGATCTGACCGGTACGTTGTCCAAAGGAACCTGCAGCCGCATGGAGAGTTAAAGGTTGGGCAATTTCCTTTCGGGTAATGATATTTATGGCTCCTGTGAACGCATTTTGTCCAAATATCCTGGCGGAAGGGCCTTTGGTTATTTCAATGCGTTCTACAACGGATAGAGGGGGCAGGAAGTTGAGGGTATGATGTCCAGTTTGGGCATCATCGAGTCGGATACCGTCGATCAGCAGAAGAGACTGATCAAAGGTACCGCCGCGCATCGTGAGATCTGCCTGAGTGAAACCGACTCCCCTGCGTTGAATATCGAGACCATTTACCTGTTGCAGGAGTTCGCTGAGAAGAGTAACACCGCTTTGATCCATGATCGAGAAGGGAATGACCTGGACAGTTTGTGAGCTTTCTTTGAGCTGGAAGGAAAGGCGGGACGATGAGACTACAACCTGCCCAAGATTTTGAATTGGAGGGTTTTCTTTCAGCGAGTCTGCAGGACTGGATTCACCGGAAACCTGAGCAAATAAAATTTGAGGCCTTGAAACCTGTGCACTGCACAAAAAGAGGAATCCAATGAGGGTGAAGATGGAGCGCATAAAGATGAACGATGTTTGAAATCGAAAGTCACTTATATGATAAGAAGAAACCTTGAATGTGTGCGAAGGTTGACTGTAGGAAAATCGGCCGTGAACTCTCTCCCTTTGAGATCCATGGCCGTCTTGAAATCAGAACGATCCTGCAGGATCAGCATTTATGAGATCGGAATAAATTGATTTCATAACAATTTCCCGAGATTGGGTAGTGTTGACCCGGGCTTTCATCTTCATCAGCATGTGGTAGAGGCCAATATGAACTCTTGTGCTATAAATGAAATTTTCATTCCCACGAGGTTCATTTGTAAATGGGGCATCGCGCGTATAATCCTTGAGTTTTTGAATGTACTCTGGAGTTCCAAAGTCAAATACGTCCACCTCGTAGGGCTCTACAAAGGCATAGCCATATTTCATGGAGAATTCCAGATAATTTCGTTCGACCTCATCTTGAGTGGGATCTCCCGTGATCACCCCAAGCCAACGATAGAGTTCAAGGATTTCTTCCTCGTTTTTTTCCATGTGAGAGGGCAAGAGCGCCAAGTAATGCTGAAAAAACTCTTCTGGGAATACTTTTACACAGCCAAAATCAAGAACTCCAAGACGACCATCCGGAGTAAATAGAAAGTTACCGGGATGTGTATCCGCATGAATCTCCCGATTGTCATGAATTTGATCGTGGAAAAAGTCCCAAAGCAGTTGCCCGAAATGATCCCGCTCTTTCTGAGACGGATTTCGAGACAGAAAGTCCTGAAGATGTTCGCCTTCAATATACGTCATCGTAAGCACTCTTGAGGTAGAAAACTCACGTATCCAACGTGGAGTGACAATTTTATCCGAGGTAAATCGGGCATGAAAACGTTCCATTTCCACACCCTCATGAAGGTAGTCCGTTTCCATGAGCAGGGTATTGCGTACTTCCGTAAAATAAGGATCGAGGGTACTGCCTTTTTTTACGATACGTTTAAATAGCGATCGAGCCAGAGCCAGATCGGAGTCAATGGAATCCCGTACACCCGGATATTGTACCTTCACCACTACATCCCGTCCATCTTTCAGTGTTGCGCGATGGACTTGACCGATTGAAGCCGCTGCAAGCGCATTTTCATCAAATGAACTAAACAGATATTCCGGTGTACCCCCCAATTCCTTTTTCAAAATAGATCGAATGAGCGCCTTGTTGATCGGTGGAACGCTATACTGAGCTTTTGCCATAATATCGGTGAACTCTTCCGGCAAGAAACTCTGGTCGAGACTCATGGTTTGAGCCAGTTTCAGAGCTGTTCCTCTCAGTTTGGTAAAGTCTTGAAAAACTTTTCCCGCCGTTTCTTTTCGAATCTCGGAAGTATCTGCTTCTGCATCTACAGATTTACGGATCAACTCTTTAACGTACCCACTTCCGACATTAAGACCGGTTTTAGCAAAGATTTTACCCCGTTGAAATCGGGTGGAGGGAAATTCATCCTGATTCATTACATCCCCCAGTTCTTATAATCCCACTCTTTGGATTTCCACTCATTCTGAATCGGAAATTCTCGGAGCAAAAACCTGCCCAAATCAAGCACTTTTTCCCCCAATGAGCTTATGGCCATTTCGGAGATTACAGCTGTGAATTTGTCAATCAATGCGGCTGTGTTTTCCCCATCCTTGGAGGTGTCCTGCAACCAATAGCGAAGAATTCCTAAATATCCCGCCCAGAGAAGTTCACGAGCCGGAGTGGCAGCGATGAATTTGGTGGTGGTGGATACCTGCTTCCCTGAAAGAATGGTCCCCATTTCAGACAGAAAGGCTAAGTGGAAAGGTGATTTCATCGAGCCGTATTCAGTTGAGGTAAAACATGTCGGTTTTAAGGCTCTGGCCCCTGAAGGAAGGAGAACGAATTGAGAAAACGTCTTGCGGACAAACTCTTTTTCAGTGCTCATTAACTCAAAAAGCGTATAGAAAAGATTACTCAGTTTCTCTTCAACAGTATACCCTTCATAGTCGGGAACCTGCTCTTTGAGCGTTTTAAAAAGCACCCATCTGGACTCATAATAATACCCTAGAAGTTCTTCCCGATTCTGGAAATGTCTAAGAAGTTCGCGCGTTGATAATCCATGTGCGCCTGCTACACCAGCCAGGGAGAATTTTTTCGAAATCATCCAGTTGCTTACGGCGGTTTCAACTAGATCGATTTTTAGTGCTATAGTCGCTTTTTTTTCTGTTTCCACCTTTTTTCCTGTTTTCACAGTTTGGCGTGCTGGTGAGGATTCTGAAGATTTTTTCTTGGCTGGCATAAGGGGTGGAACAAGTCAAAACGATTAAAGAGATCAGTTCTGGTGAGAACTTTTTATTTTCCGGATTGATAACGCATAAAATTCTGTTTCAGTTCACATGAACTTTCTAAAAAACCCAACATCTCACGGGCGGGACGTACTTTTTTTTAGCCTTGCAGCCGTCTTTCTCACGTCCCTAGTTTTGGGGAATGTAATTGGTACGACAAAATTTGTTACCCTGTTCACCTGGAGTCTGCCCAACTGGCTCGTAACGTTGACGCCGGCGCTGGTTCGGGATGGTGCCGTTTATACCATGAGTGTTCCCGTTGGAGTAATTGCCTATCCTTTTACCTTTTTGGCCACCGATTTGATTTCTGAATTATTTGGTCGTAAAAAAGCTCAAATGGTGGTCTGGATTGGCTTTTCAATGAATATTTTTATGTTGTTGCTTATGACCGTTAACCATTTGTTACCGGATGCCAACGGAGTGAGCGGGGGCTTATCCCTTTTTGAAGGGGTTTATGGATTTATGGTAGGGAATACGATTGCCTCCATGATTGCGTACTTGACAGCCCAGACCATTGATGTGCGTATGTTTCATTTTTGGAAACGTCTTACATCCGGTCGTCATTTATGGCTTCGTAATAACGGATCGACGATGGTGAGTCAACTTGTAGACAGCACCGCAATCTTATCGATTCTCTATTTCGCTGGAAATCTCGGCCCGGATATTAACGGGATTGGACCGCTCGCGATTTTGATTCTGAACTCCTACTTGTTCAAATTTTTCTTTGCCGCATTTGATACGCCATTTTTCTATGCGGGGGTGTGGCTTTTCCGAAATTACCAAGAGGATCCGGAGGGTCATCATTTATTTGAGCAGGACGTAGAAAAGGCGGAACTTCCATCAAATATTCAGGTTTAGATAATATCAAAATTGTTGAATTCTCCATTATAAAAAACAAAACAGGGATGAGTAGTACGGGTATGGATTACGTTCTATCGATCATGAGGAGTTTCCTCTTACTCATCGTGATGTGTCTGTTTGGAGTTTCCGTTTCTGCACAACATAACTCAGAGTCGATCCCATCCAATTCTCCTGCACCCGTTGGAGAATGGCGATCCCTCTCGTCTTACAATTATGTTCAGGATTTGGCCAGTGATTCAGAAGATCGAATTTGGGGGGCAACTACTGGAGGTATTTTTGTATGGAATTCTAAAACCTCGGTTTTTGATGCTCTGCTGACCCCGCTCGAAGGACTTTCCAGGCTCGATCCCACAGTAATTGCGTATTTATCAAACCAAGATCTCATGATCGTTGGCTATCCTGACGGAACGTTAGATGTTATTGATCCGACTTCATTCAAAATTCGTACACTGAACGACATTAAGCGAACTTCTCTGTTTACTGATAAACGAATAAATGCCATAGAAACAACTCAAGATGGGGTATTCGTTGGAACAGGATTCGGAGTCGTAAAATATGACCTGAATATTCAGTATGTACTACAGACGTTTTCTAGTCTGGGGGTCTTTACCAGTGGAAGTGCGGTGAGGGATATGGTGATCGACACAGAAAAGAAGGACCTTTGGGTGGCTACGGATCAGGGGTTAGCTTTGGCGAGTTTATCGGATGATTTATCTCTCGCCTCAACTTGGCAAAATGTGACATCAGACTTATTTGGGGGAGCTTCAGTTCAAGAATTAGCTTTTTTTCAGGATAAGATTTATCTCACCACCTCCGATGGTAATTTTGAAAAAACCAGATCTACCACCACCACTCTTCAGGACGGATGGCTTAAAAACCAGACCTTTGGAAGTGTATTGATCACAGATTATCATCTCGATCAACAAGCTAACAGACTATATGCTGTATATCGTAATACTCTTTTTTATCTCGATGAAAATCTAAGGCGGCGATCTTATACGATTCCTGAACTTGGCAATGTTGTGGTCGCAAATAAGGGCCTCTGGGTGGGTTCTTTTCAGAGTGGGCTAGTTTATCTGGATGAAGTTTCTGAGACAACCCAACGCATAGAAGTGAATGGTCCCGCTATGAATTCCGTCTCCGATATCCGTTTTACAGAAAGTGGATTTATTACAGCCACTACCAGGTTCTCCAATAGGACATTTCTTTTCGATGATCTCAAGGGATTTTCCATTGTTGAGAATGGCCAATGGGCGAATTACAACATGACAAACCGCAAAGAGCTAAAAGACGCCTACTTTACCTTAACCTATCGATCTTTGCTTGGTCAGAGATATGCCTATTTTGGTAGTTGGGGTTCTGGTATTGCCCGGTTTAATCTGGAGACAGAGGCGATTGATATATTTAATGCAGAAAATACATCGATAAGGGGGTTTAGCGCTTCTGATTACATTGTAATTTCGGGGTTGGAGAAAGATTCTAATGGGGATATATGGGCAGTAAGTCGATATGCTTCAAAGCCTCTGATTTATCACGTGGAAGGATCTCAGGAATGGACTCCCTTGGCTTCGAGTTCAGCGCTGAGCAGTGCGGATCGATATATGCGCATGTTTATCGATTCTAATGATTTCAAATGGATAACGTTGGAGTCCACTTCAGAGGCCGGAAGAGGATTGATGGTACTCGATACCGGACAAGATCCTTTGTCCACATCGGATGATCGGGCCGTGGTGTTGAACACGGGTATCAGTCTTGGAAATTTACCTGATGCAACCGTTACGGCGATTGTTGAAGATCGTAATGGAGAAGTATGGATCGGTACGGAAAGGGGAATTGCACGATTCATTTTTCCTGATCTGATTTTGGATGGAGGTTCTGCTGAGCGACAAGCACAATGGTTAATAGCTGATGAACCTGGTGATATCTCGCCTTTTCTTCTTCGAGATCTTTCGGTTACGGATATCGTTGTAAATGGTGCGAATCAAAAATGGGTTGGATCCTCATCGAATGGACTTTGGTTGTTAAATGAGAAAGGAAGTCGGGTTTTGGCGCATTACACCTCAGAAAATTCACCACTACTTTCAAATTCTATAACGGATCTTTCATATCATTCGATCACCGGAGAGTTAACGATCACGACATCACTGGGTGTGATCATTCTAACGGATGTTTCGATTCAGGGGGAGGAAGAAATGGAGGCACTGGATGCATATCCCAATCCATTTGTCTATGACCGCCACCAAAATGTTATTATTGAAGGATTGAGTGAACGAAGCACCCTATTTGTGGTCACGGTGGATGGTGTCAGGATTCGAAGACTTGACGTATCGGGTGGCCGAGTGGAATGGGATGGCTTGGATAGGAATGGAGATAAATTAGCAACGGGAGTCTATTTGCTGATTGCGACGGATCAAAATGGAGGTCAACGAGGAGTAGGGAAAATGGTAATTATCCGATGAACCGGAATCGTACAGATGTTTCCATTATTATTGTAAACTACAACGTCAAGGAATTTCTGGCGAATTGTATTGAATCAATCCGCAGGTCAAGCGGGGATTTGAGCACCCAGATTATTGTAGTGGATAATCAATCAACGGATGGGTCAAAAGAGTTTCTTCAAACTCATTTTGGTGATCTGACCTACATTTGGAATGAAAAGAATGTCGGCTTTGGAGCTGCCAATAATCAAGGTATTCACATTGCGGACGGAGAGTTTATACTCTTACTGAATCCAGACACCATTTTACAGGAAAATACACTACAGGTGATGCTGGATTTCATGAGAGAAAATCCTGAAGTAGGGGTATCCGGATGTAAAATTGTGAATCCTGACGGAACGTTTGCTCCCGAATCCAGAAGATCCGTTCCTACCCTCTCTAATTCCATGTACAAAACCCTTGGATTGTCGTCTCTTTTTCCTAAAAGCCGACTTTTCTCTACCTATTATTTAGGATGGATGAGCCCCGACCTTGGATCAGAAGTTCCTGTACTTTCCGGGTCATTTATGTTCTTTAGAGGTTCGGTATTAAGAGAATTGTCTGGATTCGATGAGAGATTTTTTATGTATGGAGAGGATATCGACTTATGCGTAAGGGTAGCCAAAGAGGGCTGGAAGATTATTTATTTGCCCTCCACCTCCATTGTCCATTATAAGGGTGAGAGTTCTAAGAAGGATGATATCCGTTATATAAAGAATTTTAATGAGGCCATGATTCTTTTTTTTAAAAAGTATCATTCAGGCACCACATCCTTTCTTTTCCAGTTTTTTATTCAATTTGCCATCATCATCAGGGCCGTTCTCTCGTTTATATTCGCAAAAACAGTTTCTCTCAGGAGTATACTCATTGATATCGTATTGATTAATCTTTCTCTCCAAATCTCTCTTGTTCTCTATGAAGCATTACCTGTAGAGCGCACCTATGATATCGACCATACTCAGATTTTAATCTGGAATATCATAATTACACTTCTGTATCTCGTTTTTGGGAAGTATGAGGTTCAAAATAAACGGTTTCTTTTCATTACCAATCTTGCGAAATCGATCACATTTGCATTCCTGGGATTGGTTGTGGTCACGTTCTTTTTTAAAACCATTGCCTTTTCGCGGCTGATTATTCTGATTGGGTTTGTCTTATCCCTTGTCATGGTTACGTTGAGTAATGTCCTTTTATCGAATCGAAGCAAGCTTGGAGGTTCTATTGGGAAAAAATGGTTTCGAAGACGAGTTCTCGTAGTAGGTTCAAATCCAAAAACCCCGGATCTCATTAAAAAACTTCGTTCATTTTCCTCCATTCCGATCGATGTATTAGGTGTGATACATCAGGATAATTGGGAGCCTGGAGAGACGTATGAAGATGCAGATATCGTTCCTGTGATCGGATCCCTTGCTCAAACGAAAACCTTGGTGAAGGATCTTCACATTTCTCATATCGTAGTACTTATGGATGCCATTAAGAACTATGAACTGCTGGAGATTATGTCCCTTTTAAAAGAGGATAAAGTCAAAATTGCGATTGTCCCAAAAGATCTGGACGTCCTAATTGGCAAGGATATATTTGAGGGGTTAAAGGATTTGAGTCGCATGTGAAATCTAAGGGAGGATTGTTTCACTCAACCTTTTATTCAAAGTCGGGTTTCTATCCTTCGGGTCATCTCCTCAGCCCATGAAGCGAAGGAACCGGCTTTAATGTACCCTCGAATTTCTTTCATCAACCAGAGATAAAACGTGAGATTATGCTCGGAAGCGAGTTCTAATCCGAGTAATTCATCTGCACGGAATAAATGGTGAATGTAGCTCATGGAGTAACGTTGGCAAAGATCACTCTCAAACTCTTCATCCAGAGGCTTGTGATGATGTCGCCATTTGGCATTGCGGATATTTACAATTCCATGACGCGTAAAAATCATCCCATTGCGGGCGTTTCGGGTCGGCATCACACAATCAAACATATCCACCCCTCGCAAAACAGATTGTAGCAGATTACCGGGTGTACCCACACCCATCAAATAACGAGGTTTATCATGAGGAAGATAGGCTGTGGTGAGATCGGTCATCTCATACAGCAAATCAGTCGGTTCTCCAACGCTAAGGCCTCCAATCGCCAGCCCCTCAAAACCTACTGAGGACATAAACTCGGCAGAAGCTTTTCTTAAGTCCGGATAGGTACCCCCTTGTACAATCCCGAATTGCGACTGAGTGTGTCCGTAAAGAGGTTCTGTTTCTTCAAAGGCCTTTCGCCCACGAGCAGCCCAACGATGGGTTAATTCCATGGAGTTTAAGACATACTCATAATCGGCAGGGTATGGAGGGCACTCATCCAGAATCATCATGATGTCGGAGCCAAGGGTGCGTTGAATATCGACCACATTTTCGGGGGTAAACCAATGCTTTGATCCGTCCAAGTGGCTTTTGAATTCCGCGCCACGCTCTTCCAGTTTGCGCATATCCGAAAGCGAAAAAATCTGATACCCACCCGAATCGGTTAAGATGGCTCCGTTCCACCCTATAAATTTGTGCAATCCCCCTACTTCACGCATAAGCTCCATACCAGGTCGGAGATAAAGATGATAGGTATTTCCAAGGATAATAGGTGCTTTGATGCGCTTAGAAAGGTCATCCTGGCTAACCGCTTTGACAGACCCATTTGTCCCGACTGGCATAAAAATCGGGGTATCTATTGAACCATGATCGGTCTGGAGGGTCCCAAGCCGTGCTTTTGAGTGAGGATCTGTGGTGTGAAGCGTAAACATGGATTCGAAGATAAAACAATAAAAATTGATTATTTTGCCCAATCTTTGTTCGCACATTCGAAAATTGGCAAAAGTAGATTGAAACTTGTGTAGTTGACATTAGCTGTTTTTGCTTTTCGAAATCATATTAAATAACTGGCTCTGTGTTCGGAATTAATCGGGATCAGGAGGTTGTCTACACGGCTCTTCTGGATATCCTCATTTTATCATTAGTATGGATTGCTTTTTTGGGCATAGCGCCCGAACTGCTTCCAATTCAGACGCTTTCCGGATTATCAAAGGGCTACCTTCACGGCCTGTTTCATCTGGGATATTGGCTACTTGTCTTTGGGTCATTAGGTCTATACCGAAAACTCTTTTTGATTTCACGATTTGACGAGTTTTTGCAGGTGTTGAAGGCTACGATTACAGGGTCTTTAATCCTGATGATGTTTTTGTTGTTTCGGACTCAGGATCCCACTGTATATTCGGTTCATGCGATCATTGGAGCCGTGTTACCCTATTCAAGTGTTGTCGGATTTTCAATTTTTGTGAACCGATTTATTGTTCGGACGATTCAGCGCTATTTTGCAAAGAAGGGAAAAGGGCTGCATCGGGCTGTGATTGTGGGTACAGGGCCAACAGCGTTGTCCGTTTATAAAGAGTTGGAAAGATTCAAAACCATGGGAATGCAGGTGTTGGGCTACCTGCATGTGAATGGATCTGGCAGAACTGCTCATCCTATTGAGGTGAATCCAAAAGAGGTGCTGGGTAACTTGGAAAGTCTTCAAAACTTGATGGATAAGGAGGGAATTCGGGATGTGATTGTGGCACTTGAACCCGATCAACGAGAGGATCTGGTCTCCATCATCAGTAAAATTGATTATCCTGATATCACCTTCAAATTGATGCCTGATTTTTATCAATTGGTCGGTGGATTGGCAAAAACCAATCAGATCTTTGGCTTGCCCCTGATTGAGATCATGTCCAGTCCTTTACCCTATTGGGAACGGGTCGTCAAACGACTTTTAGACATCTCGATTTCAGTGCTTTTTTTAGTGGTTATATCCCCACTTATGCTGATTTTAGCATTATTAGTTCGATTTACATCTCCAGGCCCCGTAATCTACCGGCAGAAACGAGTGGGTAGAAAAGACCACGTCTTTACGATTTATAAGTTTCGTACGATGGTCAATAATGCTGAGGCGCAGAGCGGGCCAAAGTGGGCAGAGGATGATGATCCTCGTGTGACACCCATTGGGCGGTTTATGAGGAAGACTCGTCTAGATGAACTGCCTCAATTTTTTAATGTACTAAAAGGGGATATGAGTCTGGTTGGTCCCAGACCTGAGCGTCCCTATTTTGTAGATCAGTTTAAGCAAGAGATTCCCCTGTATGGGCGACGCCATCGTATTCGGCCCGGAATTACCGGCTGGGCACAGGTGAAATGGAAATATGACGCCTCGTTTGATGATGTGCGAGAAAAGACAAAATTTGATCTATTTTATGTCGAGAATATTTCGCTTCGAATGGATTTTAAAATATTGATCAACACGATCTTTATCGTATTTGGAGGAAAAGGGAAATGACAACGTTATCAGCAGGTGGATCGGTTACATTAGTCATTATTCCTACGTATAGTGAGTTGAAAAATGTCCCTGTGGTGATCCGAAGGTTGATGGAGCTCTCGGAGGCTCCAGATGTATTGTTTATTGATGATGCCTCGCCAGATGGGACTGCAGATGTGATACGTGAACAACAATCCTTGTACCCTGGCAGGATTCATCTGGTGGAGCGAAGCGGGAAATTAGGACTGGGCACGGCCTATGTGACGGGATTCCGATACGCACTTGAAAAAGAATATCGCTACATCTGTGAAATGGATTGTGACCTGTCTCATTCTCCTGAAGATATTCCTCGGTTGGTGGATTTTGTGCGAACTGGAGAAGCAGATCTAGCCATCGGATCTCGATATTGTGATGGAATTTCGATCATTAACTGGCCACTGTCTCGATTGATTTTATCCTATTCTGCCAATGTATACGCCCGGATGATTACCGGACTCCCGGTTTTTGATACTACTGCTGGATTTAAATGTATTCGTCGGGAAGTATTAGAGTCTATCGACATCGAGAAGATTCGTTCCAATGGATACGCTTTTCAGATCGAGCTTCATTTTAGAGCATGGAAAGCTGGTTTTCGTCTGGGTGAAGTATCGATCATTTTTCGAGAGCGGGAGGAAGGAGTATCCAAAATGACTAAAAAGATTGTAAGGGAAGCGATCTGGAGGGTATGGGCACTGAAAATTCGATCTTTATTCGGGATGCTTTAACCCGGCCTATTTAAAGCTTCCTGTGCGCCTCCTCGAAACAGGCTTTTCACAATGATACAATTCGCAGAGCAAGAAAAAGTGGTCGCTTACGTTTCCTTTTTCTCTCTCAACTTTTGGCATTCACAACTCACGCCATAGTGATTGCAGATCTCGTCATTCGGCACCTTCGAAATCCTTGCTTTACACACAGCGCGACCATGATGAATGAGCAAATGTGACAAATCTGTCCAACTCTCTTGAGGAAAGAGAGCCATCAAGTCTTTTTCAATTTTATCGGTATTGGATTTGTGTTTGGTAAGACCAAATCGATTTGACAGTCGCTTGACATGGGTGTCCACCACCACGCCGACATTAATTCCAAAGGCATTTCCCAAGACCACATTCGCTGTTTTGCGAGCAGCTCCTCTGAGTTGGAGTAGTTCATGCATGGTTTGCGGAACCTGACCATGAAACTCCTTAACTAAAGTCTTGGAGGCTTCTTTCAGGGATTTCGCTTTATTTCGATAAAATCCGGTAGTTTTCACTAATTCTTCCAGTTCCTGCAAGGAAGCTACCGCCATCGTTTCCGGGGTGGGGTAGGCCCTGAACAGTGCCGGAGTCACTATGTTTACTCGAACATCGGTGCATTGAGCACTCAGGATTGTGGCGCACAGAAGTTCAAAAGGATTTCGGTAGTCGAGCTCACAGTGAGGGTTGGGATAGCGGGCGTATAATTTCTGAAGGAGTTCCAGTGCCCGTTCTTTTTGAGCAGAAGTTTTTCGGGGAAGAGAGGGTTTTTTTGACATGAACGTAAAATACACTTTTTTGCAGCTGTACCGCAGAGGAAAGACTCCAGATGTAGAAAGCGTTATGTATCTTGTATCAATGCGATCACGACTCTCACTCATCCTCTTTTTTTTAGCCTACATTCTTAGTTTTGTAGATCGCCAGATTGTGGCTGTTCTTGGGGTTCAGATTCGGGATGCCTTTTCTCTGGACAATGTGCAAATCGGACTGTTATATGGTTCGGCGTTTTCTGTGATGTATGCGTTGGCCGGAATTCCGATGGGATGGCTTGCGGATCGGATTTCACGTAAGTGGATGATCGTGACCGGGATTTTGGGATGGAGTTTGATGACCATGTGGAGTGGTTGGGCGACGTCTATTTCTATGTTGATTACAGCCCGAATGCTATTAGGTGTGAGTCAGGCTATGTTGAGTCCGGCTGTCTACTCTTTTTTGGCGGTGCACTACTCGGCTTCCCAACGTGCCACGATCTTTTCCATTTATGCCTCCGGTATTTTTATCGGAGTGGGACTCTCCTTTCTGGCTGGTGGCACCATAGCACAGCTTTATGATTGGCAGACGGCCATGATTGCTGTGGCCTGGCCTGGGTTCATTGTAGCTGCTCTGATCGTTTTTTTGGTGCATGAACCGGCACGCACTTTACCCAACTCCTCTATCATCGTAAAGATGGACGTTTCGTATGGACCATGGCTGTCCTCAGCAAAACGAATGTTCCGAAATCGTTCTATTTTTTTGCATATGACTGGGTTTTCGTTACTCGCATGCACGGGATACACACTATTGGCCTTCATTTCGATTCTTTTTCAGGATGTATACCAACGCTCGGATTTGACACCAAGTTTTGGATGGTTCTTTTTTGGTGTAGCGCTTATGGTCATCTTATCGGGTAAACTCGCAGATCTTCTTGCTCGTCACAAACCTTCTCGACGATATTGGATGGGAATCGTATCGGCGGCCGCCCTTCCGCTTTATGTGATTGCCCTTAAAAGTTCAGATGCAGGTACAGCCTTTTGGTTTCTGGGATTGGGTGTGTTAATTGGCTCTTCTTACAATGGTGTTGCCACGGCTATTTTGCACGATTATATCGCAGATGATCAGAGAGGTTTTATCACCGGGCTCTATTTGTTTGTGGTGAGTATTGCCGGATTTGGATTGGGACCACCTTTGGCCGGGTTTTTGATGGATACGGTATTTGAGGGACCACAAGCAGTGCAAAATTCCTTAATTGCCCTGATTACGGTCTGTAATCTGCTTGCGATGGTGTTTTTCTTCATTGCTGAAAAACGCCACGAATCCGATGCGGTGAGGTGAATCTCCACTCCCAAGTAATACAGCTCTAATCATCTTGTCGAAGTCAGGATGACTTGTCAGATAAAGGGCTCAATCCAGATCTTTGAGTGCTCCTGCCAAAGCTTGTAATGACTGCTTGGCATCCCCGAAAAACATCTGATTGTTTTCCAAATAAAACAATTCATTATCTATTCCTGCAAAACCTGGGCTCATACTCCGTTTGAAGACAATGGTCCGCTTCGCTTCCTCCACGTTTAAAACCGGCATTCCATAAATCGGAGAGGCAGGATTGGTTTTGGCAGCCGGATTAACTACATCATTTGCACCAATGATCAGGACTACATCTGTACTGGGGAATTCCGGGTTAATTTGATCCATATCATAGAGTTGATCGTACGGCACATCCGCTTCGGCCAGAAGCACATTCATGTGACCTGGCATTCGGCCAGCTACCGGGTGAATTCCATATTTGACTTGAACACCTTTTTTCTCCAGAATAGCCGCCACTTCCTTCACCACGTGCTGCGCTTGAGCGACAGCCAGTCCATAACCAGGCACAATGACTACTTTCGATGCATACGCACACTGTACGGCCGCATCCTCGGCTGATGTTTCGCGAATTGTAAGATCTCCAATAGCTCCACTACCCGCGGCAGCGCCACCTTGATCTCCACCAAACGCACCAAATATGACATTGGTAAGCGTACGATTCATCGCCTTACACATAATGTTTGTTAGGATGAGCCCGGCGGCTCCGACCAAAGCTCCAGAGACGATGAGTAATTGATTTCCCAGCACGAATCCAGCAAATGATGCCGCGATCCCGGAGAGAGAATTCAGCAGCGAAATCACCACAGGCATATCTGCACCCCCGATCGGAATCACCATCAAGATTCCCAGCAGCAAAGAGACGCCCATCACAATCCAAAAGAGGGTTGGATCCTCAGGCACTACTGCAAAATATCCTGAAAGTCCTAGCAAACCGATGATCAGCGCAATGTTGAACAGATTTTGTCCTGGGAACGTGATCGGTTTCCCGGTGATAAATCCCTGGAGCTTCCCAAACGCAATAAACGAACCGGTAAAGGTTACCGCCCCAATCAACACACTTAATGAGATCGTGACCAACGAAAATATATCGAGACCAACTGCGGATACCCTACTGAGTTCACCCCATGCCACCAACGCCGATGCAGCTCCTCCAAAACCATTAAAGAGTGCCACTAATTCTGGCATTGAGGTCATTTCAACTTTCCGAGCAGCCACCCCACCGACCAAAGATCCCACCACAATTCCAGCTATAATCCAATCAAACGTGAGGATATTTCGGTCCAAAAGGGTTACGGCCACGCCAATCAACATCCCCAAAGCAGCGTACTGATTTCCTTTTCGGGCCGTTGCAGGCGAGCCCAAACGCTTTACCCCGACAATAAAAAAGCTGATGGCAACGAGGTAAGTGAGCTGGATAAGTATTGAGAAGTCCATAGTTACGAGCCCTTCTTTTTAAACATTTCCAGCATGCGGTCGGTGACCAAAAACCCACCAACCACATTGATCGTCGCAAAAATAATGGCAATCAACCCGATAAGCTTGGTGACCATGCCGCCCGTCTCCCCGCTGTCAGCACCGGCAATCAATAGGGCACCTACCAAGGTCACCCCCGAAATCGCATTAGCACCGGACATCAACGGTGTATGAAGTGTAGGCGGAACTTTCGAGATCAACTCAAATCCGACAAACGAAGCCAGTACGAACAAAAAGAGGTTGAAAATGAGTTGCTGGATGAGGATTGGATCCATAGCCGTTGGGTTTTATCAGTTGTTTAACTTCGTTAATTCGCCTAGTCTATTCGCCTCTACCCGCCACAATTGACTCGGCAATAATTTCATCAGAGTAATCCAAAACAAGTGCCCCGTCCTTGACCAATAAATCAAGCAGGTTTGACATATTCTTCGCATATAATCGACTGGCATGGAAGGCAAGTGTACCAGGCAGGTTCACCGGACCGATGACCTTCACGCCATTGTGCACTACCGTTTCGCCCGCCTTGGTAAGTTCGCAATTCCCGCCTTGCTCGGCTGCTATATCGACGATTACTGACCCTGGCGCCATACCGTCCACCATCTCGCGGGTAATCAAGCGCGGCGCCGGGCGACCCGGAATCAACGCCGTGGTCACCACGATGTCTGATTTGGCAATATGCCGCGCCAACACCTCTCGCTGAATTTCCTGATTTTTAGCCGAAAGCTCTTTTGCATATCCGCCTTTGGTTTCGGTGTCTTCCTCTTCGAGCGGAACATCCACAAAACTGGCCCCGAGACTCTCCACCTGCTCTTTCACAGCCGGTCGCACATCAAACGCTTCCACCTTGGCGCCCAATCGTTTCGCCGTGGCAATCGCCTGTAGTCCCGCCACACCGGCACCTAAAATCAACGCCTTGCCCGGTGGCACCGTCCCGGCTGCGGTCATCATCATCGGCAGATATTTATCCAACGCCCCTGCCGCCAACAGCACCGCTTTATATCCGGCAATATTACTCATCGAGGAGAGCGCATCCATACTTTGCGCGCGGCTGATCCGCGGAATCGCATCCATGGCAAAGACCGGATTCCCCAATGCTTCCAACTGAGCAGCCAACTCAGGATTCGACTTCGCCCATACAAAGGAGATGGTCACTGCACCTTTCCGAAGTGTTTTCAAATCCTCCATAGATGGCAATTGCACCGCCAACAAAAGATCCGCTTTCCCCAAAATCGACGCACGATCCCCCAGCGATGCCCCTGCCTCCTGATACATGGCATCGGTGTAACTCGCCTCCACCCCGGCGCCTTTTTCGATCCAGACTTGTAACCCTTTCCCCGTCAGCGATTTAACCACATCAGGCGTCAATGCAACCCGCGTTTCCTGCACCGCAGTCTCTTTACAAACGGCAATTTGTAGTGCCATATATACTCCCAGTGTTGAGATCATGTCAATTCAGTCAATGTAGGGTAGATCATCGATTTCTTCAATGCCTATGATCGATCAATTCAATGCGAACGAATCCCTCGAAATCCTTACTTTAACTCGTTAGATTTTTTAGGATAGCGGTCAGGCTACCAAACCTGTACACGCTTCCAATACTGCAACACTCAGAAGCCAAAACAAGATGGAAGATCTCCAAGGAAAAACACTCGACGTCGTGATTATCGGAAGCGGTCCCGCAGGGCTCACAGCGGCTCTTTATGCAGCGAGAGCTGATCTCAAACCCTTAGTTTTAGAGGGTCCTGAACCGGGCGGACAATTAATGCAGACCACCGATGTGGAGAATTATCCTGGTTATCCGGATGGGGTGATGGGACCCAAGATGATGGAAGATTTTCGTACTCAGGCTACTCGTTTCGGTGCCGATTGTCGTTACGGATATGTGACGGCGATTGATTTTTCGGCTCAGCCCTATAAGATCACAGTGGATGATGAGACAGAACTCTTTGCGAAGGCGATCATTATTTCCACAGGCGCCTCCGCAAAATGGTTGAATATTCCGAGTGAAACCCGACTCAAAGGTAAAGGCGTGAGCGCGTGTGCGACCTGCGATGGGGCATTTTTCCGTGAGCAGCATGTGGTCGTAGTGGGGGGTGGTGATACAGCAATGGAAGAGGCGACGTTCTTAACGAAATTTGCTTCCAAAGTCACGGTAATTCATCGCCGGGATGAGTTGAGAGCGTCTAAGGCGATGCAAACCCGAGCCTTCAATAACCCGAAAATCGACTTTATCTGGGATAGTGAAGTGGCCGAAGTGATTGGAGATCCGGTGATGACCGGATTAAAAGTACGCAATCTTAAGACCGACGAAATTACCGAGATGGAGAATGTGACGGGTTTATTTGTCGCGATTGGTCACAAACCCAATACCGACCTTTTCAAAGGAGTGCTCACCATGGATGAGGTAGGATATATCCAGACTAAAGGTCAATCTACGGAGACCGACCTGCCCGGCGTCTTTGCCTGTGGCGATGCGATGGATGCGACCTATCGTCAGGCGGTTACGGCTGCGGGATCGGGATGTAAGGCGGCCTTGGATGCGGAGAGATACCTTGCGGATTTAGAGGATCATTAATTCAGTAGATCACTGAACCTCGATCTTGACTTCTTTTGAAGACCCCTTCTTCTCGTCCAGACGCTTTTTAGATGTGGTTGGATTGGATGCTTCCGAATCATTCGTGTTCGAATCGCTTGTATTCACATCTGCGGAAACCACTCTTACCAAGTAGACCCGATAATTGGTCGCATAGAGTAAAACCGCGCTTAATGCGGTAATAATCGGTGCTGAATAGGCTAACACTGCCGATCCGGCCACTCCAATCGTGAGTTGACTCTCAAAAAGTATCTTCCCTTCGTCATTCTTCACGATCACTCGACGAGTATTCCCCTCTTTTATGAGTTTCTCAACCTGATCTTTGATCTGATTTGCCGTTCCTTTGAGCTCATCGATGATTGTTTTTTCTTTATCTGTCATGGGTATCTATCAAATTTTTGATCATTGCATGTAAGAAATCGCTCTCTCATCTCTTCTATACGCATGAGATTTCGCTAAAGTTTCAGAATACGTATAAAGAAAGTGATGATTGCAACTGTCTATTGTGGTGTCCCGTTAGGGTTTGATGCCAAATTGATCGATGTGGAGGTGAACCTCAGTCGGGGTTTACCTAAGTTTTTTCTGGTTGGACTTCCCGATCGGGCTGTGAGTGAATCTCGTGATCGGATCGAGGCCGCGCTACGAAATTCAGGCCTTGAGTTTCCCAGGGGGCGAATCACGGTGAACCTAGCTCCCGCTGATATCCCTAAGCAGGGATCTGCCTTCGATTTGCCGATTGCTATTTGCCTGATGCAAGTGGCGGGAATGATTACAGAAAGAGAGGTATTGCAAAAGTCGATCAAAGACACCCTTTTTTTGGGTGAATTGGGATTGGACGGGGAGTTGCGCCCAGTTAGAGGTGTGCTCTCCATTGCCCTGGAAGCAAAAGAAAATGGGGTGATGCAATTGGTCATACCCTATGCGAATGGTTTGGAAGCATCGCTGGCGGAGGGAGTGCAAGTATTGCCGTTTCGGACACTTCAAGAGGTGATTGCATGGTGCAGGGGTTCGTTCCCAGATCCACAAATTTATGCGAGATCAATTTCAAAACCGGCCTCGAATGTTTCTACTGATGACCAGATAGATTTTGCAGACGTGAGAGGTCAGGAGTCGACTCTTCGGGCTATTGAAGTCGCCGCTGCCGGAGGGCATAATCTGTTATTGGTGGGTCCGCCGGGTTCAGGCAAGACGATGATGGCTCGCAGAATCCCTACCATTCTGCATCCAATGATGCTCGATGAGGCTCTTGAGGTTACTCGGATTCACTCGGTTGCCGGTATGTTATCAGATGATCATGCATTGATTCGAATGCGTCCTTTTCGGGCACCGCATCACACGATTTCCACGCCGGCCATGGTAGGGGGCGGAGCGAAGGCCGAGCCGGGTGAAATTTCTCTGGCACATAATGGCGTCCTGTTTTTGGATGAATTACCCGAATTTCGACGGGAGGTGATGGAATCTATGCGTCAACCTTTGGAAG
>JAURMN010000046.1 GCA_030830725.1 Balneolales bacterium
ATTGTTCAAGGTATCCGTTGATGCAGTAAACGGAGCGGGATCGGAGGCGATTCCTATGCTCTTAGGAGCCCTCGGAGCAAAGGCCGTGCCCCTGTATTGTACGCCGGATGGCAACTTCCCGCACAATCCTGAGCCATTACCTGAACACCTGTATGAGGTTTGTATCTTTACGAAAGAGCAAAATGTGGATCTTGGAGTGGTGTCGGATCCGGATGCGGATCGACTGGCGATTGTGGACGAAACAGGAGTACTGTGGGGCGAGGAATACACACAAGCGGCGGCGTTTGACTTTGTATTGAGCAAGATGCCTGGGGCGGTTGCAACAAACCTCTCCTCTTCTCGGGTGTGTGATGATGTGGCCAGGAAATATGGTCAGAATTGCTATCGATCAGCAGTTGGGGAAATTAATGTTGTGAAAGAGATGCAGGCACAAGGCGCGGTCATTGGCGGTGAGGGAAATGGCGGGGTGATTGATCCGCAGTTGCATTATGGGCGCGATTCGCTTGTCGGGATTGCCATGATTTTGCAATTGCTGGCCGAGCGGGATGTAAAGGCGTCGGAGTATCGTGCATCGCTTCCGAATTACGAAATGAGCAAGCAGAAGCGTCATTTGGACGAGTTGGGGATGTCACCTGTGGAATTTTTGGATCGGGTGGCAAAGGCGTTTGCGGAGTTTCAACCTAACACGTTAGACGGAGTAAAAATTGACTTTGATGAAGGCTGGGTGCATCTTCGGAAATCGAACACCGAACCGATTGTTCGTTTCTACAGTGAAGCTGGGTCTCAAAGCGAGGCCGAAGCGTTAATTGACCGCGTAATTGCGGGGGTTGAGTCGTGAGGAAACTTCAAAGAATTTCTTCAAAGATTTTTTCAAAGAATCTTCAAGAATTTTCAAAAAAAATCGGACGACTCAAGAATGAAGCGAAGGTTGAGAATCTATGACCATGATTAAATCCATGACGGGGTTTGGACGCGGCGAGTCCAGACTTGGTGACAGTGTCATTACCGCCGAAATCAGAACCCTGAACAGCCGTTTTCAGGACATCTCGGTGCGACTACCGTCAGATATGCAAAGCCGTGAATTTGAGGCAAGAGAGCTAATTCAAAAGCAACTTGGACGTGGAAAAATTACGCTGGTGGTTTCTCATGACGAGGAAAAGACGGGGCATAATGGCCTTCAAGTCAATGACCAGAAGCTGCAGGAGGTGATCACAATGCTACAAGGAATCAGCCAAAAAACCGGACACTCCGAGCCGATCACACTGCCTATGTTGCTGCATTTTAATGAGATCTTTACCACAGAGAATCGAACTGGCGATCATGCCGAGAAACTCTGGGAGGCCACACGCCAGGCCATCGAACAGGCCCTGCAAGAAACCGAGCAGATGCGGATTCGTGAAGGCGGTGAACTTTCTAATGCGCTTCGAACCCTCACGACGGAGATTGAACAACGAGTAGATGAGATTGCGTTGATGGCCAAAGAGCGGACCCCGGAAGCGAGAAGACGCCTTACCGAGCGTCTTCAAGGGCTCCAAGAAGATTTACAAATCGAATCGGAACGAATTGAACAGGAAATTGCCCTTTTGGTAGACCGAATGGACATTAACGAGGAGTTGGTGCGCCTTCGTGCTCATTGCAAATTCTTCCTGGATGCATTGGATAATGAAGAGTCGGTTGGTCGACGACTGAATTTCTTAACCCAGGAGCTGAATCGTGAGCTCAATACGATTGGCTCAAAAGCCTACAATAGTGAAATCGCACATTCGGTAGTGATTTGTAAGGAAAAAGTGGAGCAAATGCGTGAACAGGTTCAAAACATCGAGTAAGGGGTATACGTGACGCGTTCAAATGGTCGTATCCTGATTCTTGCATCCCCTAGCGGAGGTGGAAAAAGCACGATGAAAGCTCGTTTGATCGAGCTTTATCCTGACCTGCATTTCTCGGTATCGGCCACGACACGTAAGCCACGCCCCGGAGAAACCCATGGCAAGGAATATTTTTTCCTTTCCGATGCGAAATTTGATGATGCGATTGAGCAGGGAGATTTCCTGGAATGGGAAACCGTTTACAACGGAACCCGATATGGCACCCTTCGCTCCCAAGTTGATCACTACCTGAAAAAAGGGTATATTATCCTGTTTGACGTAGATGTACTTGGCGCCCTTTCCATCAAAGAAGCATACGGGGAGCAAGCGCTGGCCATTTACTTAAAACCACCCTCACCAGAAATACTCCGCGAACGCCTTCAGAAACGGGGCACCGAATCCGAAGATCAAATCGCCGAGAGACTTGCAAGGGCTGACATGGAGTTATCCTACATTCCGAAATTTGATTCGGTTGTAGTGAACAACGACCTCGAACGAGCCTGGGAAGAGTTAAAAATGGTGGTGGAAACCTTTTTGAAGTAACGTAATCACCTCAATCCTTGACGCATTATCCTGATGGGAATCAAAACGCTAGATATTGAAAAACTGGGCGAAGAAGCCGGAAACCGCTATGAACTGATGGTCGTGATCTCCAAGAGAGCACGCCAAATCGCCGCCCGCGAGAAACTTGAACTCGACGAAAAGCTCAAGTATTTTGAAGGATTTGAGGACGAAGACGAATTCACCTTCAACGAAGAGCAAGAGCGCATTTCCAAGGCTTATGAGGTACTTCCTCATCCTACTCAGCGCGCCCTCGACGAGTTCAAGGCTGACAAAATCGTCTACAAATACCCTAACACCGAAGAGTGATGTTAGGCGCCGGGACTCGTATCCTGGTAGGCATTACAGGGGGGATCGCAGCCTACAAGAGCGTTATACTGATTCGAGAGCTGCAAAAACGCGGGGTTGAAGTCCGCGCCATCGCTACTCCCTCCACTTCTCATTTTATTGGATTAGAAACCCTCCGTGCCATTACCCGTCACGAGGTTCCGTCGGAGGTTTTTCAGGGTTCAGAGGCCGGTTCTTCTTCTTGGACACGCCATATTCATTGGGCCGAATGGGCCGACATGTTTGTCATTGCTCCTTGCACAGCCAATACTTTAGCTAAATTAGCTAATGGATTCTCTGACAATATGTTAACATCAACTGCTTTAGCCAGTAGATGTCCACTTCTCGTCTGCCCGACAATGGACGGTGACATGTTAGACAACCCCTCTACACAGCGAAATCTTACCAAACTGCGTGAGAGCGGCGTCTCCATTTTACCCCCGGATAGCGGCTATCTAGCTAGTGGTCTTGTAGGGCCTGGTCGACTTCCTGAAACAGCCGTGATCATTCAGAAAATCGAAGAGATCTTGTCTGAGGTCCCGTCGGGGGCTTCTCGTTCTCATTCAGGTGCATCCCCGTCAACGCCTTCCACATCTCATCGAACCGGATATCTGGCAGGTAAACACGTTTTGGTCACAGCTGGCCCAACCCGTGAACCTATCGATGCCGTGCGTTTTATCTCCAATCCCAGTACCGGCAAAATGGGGATTGCCATGGCCAGAGCCGCTCAATTAGCCGGAGCCGAAGTTACACTACTTTTGGGACCTGTGGATTCACAAGAACCTGTGGGGTTCAATGTGATTCGATTTACTACGGCAGCCGACTTGTTTAATAAAGCAAAATCCCTGTACAAACAGGCAGACATTATAATCAAAACTGCTGCTGTAGCCGATTTTAGACCGGCCAATCCCTCCCTTCATAAAACACCCAAAACTGAAGCGAGTCTCACAATTCAGCTCGAGCCCACCCAAGACGTCCTGGCTTGGCTTTCGCAGCACAGACTGGAAAGTCAAGTCCTAATCGGTTTTGCCATGCAAACCTCCGATGATCTGGAACCCGCTCGCAAAAAGCTGACCCAAAAAAACCTGGATGCGATTTTAGTCAATCAACTCCTTGAAGGAAAAAGTGGATTTGCCACCGACACCAATGTGTTAACTTTGTTAACACGGACAGGAAAAGAGCGACAGTTTAACGGGTATAAAGAGGAGATCGCACAGCAAATTCTTTCCGAGATTTTTCAACCCTTATGACGTTCAAAAACGCACCTTTAATTTTGACACTTTTGGTCGCCGCCACTCTTATTGGGAGTGGTATATTAGTCTGGATTCCGGCTCCATCCTTGCCCTCACCGCTCACCCAAGATGAGATCCAAGTTCTGATTCGAGAAACAACTGAAGAGTTTTCCATTCCCGAAAAACTTGTTCGCACCACGACACTGAAAGTGGATTCTACATTTTCTCGGACCGTTTGGATCATGGATCTTCCACCCGGAGTTTCCAAGACCACTTTTCATTACATATTAGATCAGAAACTCCGTTCAACCGGAATTCAAACCCCATCCACCGTGGAATTCCCGATCAAGAACATGCGCATTCATCTACTCTGGCAAGAAACTGTGATTCAAACGCTATTACTACGCACAGCCGAAGCTGATGACTTAGAAAGGGCTGGTATCTCCTCTTCGGCGACCTGATCTTTCAACTTGAGTGGTAAAAATTTTATAAAATAATTCTTTTCGGATGTCCAATTCGCAAGAATTCGTCCGGCACGAGGACTATCTGTTTTCTCATTATGAAACTCCAGTAATTGTTTTAAATCGGTACTTTCGGAAGCAGACAGTGCCGATTCCTCCAAAAACGATCCATTAACTTGATCCAAAAGACGTTCTCTGGCCGATTCAAAAGGTCGAATCGAAAACTCTTCCTGAATTTCGCGTCCTAAATAGACGTATAACTGGCCACCAGTCATTCCTGCGCCTATATTTTCTGAAGTTCGACCTAAAATAACCACAGTTCCTCCTGTCATGTATTCACATGCATGCAATCCAACACCTTCTACCACGGCGACTGCACCTGAATTCCTTACCGCAAATCGATCGCCTGCCATTCCATTCACAAATAATGAACCGGCAGTAGCCCCATAAAGAGCCACATTCCCGATGATGGCATTTTCGTGCGGGGCATAGCGAACCCCATCCACGGGACGAATGGAGATTTCTCCTCCAGACATAGATTTGCCAACCGAATCATTGGCCTCACCTAACAGCTTAAACGAAAGCCCTTGCGTCATGAACACTCCAAATCCCTGTCCGGCGCTTCCTCGGAAGGTTACATCAATAGTTGGGATATCCTGTGAAACAAACGAGACTGGATCGTTCCCTTGCTCGATCCAGTCCAGTCGTTGTTTTCGAATCCGATCCGCAATCAGCCCCGATAGCGTGGCTCCGACAGCCCGATCACGAGCTGTAATGGAGAGTTCCAACACGGAGTTCATGGGAGTGGATGTGAGCAGACCCGATTCTTGCGTCAGGCGTTCATTGAGTTCGCTGACGGGTTCTTTTGCAAGAACTTTCAATTCGTGATCCGGCTGCGAAATCTCAACAGTAGAATTCTTTATGAGGACTTTTTCTGAGGAGGTTAACTTGGCATTAGGTGTCTTTTCTGAGCCAACCGTTGTGAGACTGCTAGACTGCACAAACATGGACAAATCCAGATTTCGGGCAGCAATTAAGTCCGAAAAACGCGGATTTGTTGTTAATAATTCGGCTCGTCCAACCAAAGAGAGCAGATCCGGAATGCCAAGCAAGGCCAAATGTCTGCGTACATCTTCAGCTAAAATCTGCATCAATCGTACTATATGATCTTTTTGCCCGACGTATTTGGCCTTGAATTTCGGGTCATGCGTTGCAATGCCTCTCGGACAGGTGTTTTTTTCACATATCCGGGCCATGATACATCCTTCTGCGATCAATAAAAGCTTCCCAAACTCAAACTCCTCCGCCCCTAAAATGGCTGCTATAACCAGATCTCGGCCGGTTGCAAGCCCACCGTCTGTTCGAAGAATCACATCATTGCGCAGTTTATTCTCTACAAGGGTTCGATGCACTTCCCAAAGCCCAAATTCCCAAGGTAACCCAGCATGTTTCATCGAACTAATCGATGCTGCTCCAGTACCCCCATCTCCACCTGAAACGTGAATAATGTCTGCACCGGCTTTGGCCACTCCAACAGCAATCATTCCAATATGTGCTCCCGATACCAGTTTCACGTTAACTCGAACATCGGGCTTCAGCTGTTTTAATTCATAGATCAACTCTTTGAGATCCTCAATGGAATAGATGTCATGCAGAGGCGGCGGAGAAATCAAGTCCCGTCCCGGTACAGAATGACGAGCTCGGGCAATATCCGCAGTCACTTTAATCCCCATTAACTGTCCACCTTCACCCGGTTTGGCTCCCTGAGCGATTTTGATCTGAAATTCATTGCCTGCCATCAAATATTCAGCCGTAACACCAAAACGAGCAGACGCAATTTGTTTAGCCGTTGCCGAAACTCCATTGGTGTAGTAATAGGGATTTTCCCCCCCTTCGCCCGAATTCGAACGACCCCCTATTTCCTTCATTGCCAGAAAAATGTCGCGTTGGGCCTCCGCTGAAATCGCCCCAAAACTCATCGCACCAGATCCAAAACGCTTCATAATCTGGGAGGCAGGCTCAACATCTTCAAGTCTCAAGGTTTGGTCTGCCTTTTGAATCCCGAATAAATCCCTCACATGGAAAGGCCCGGAATTCTCTTCTACTTTTAGATACTCTTCGTAAAGTCCGATATCTTTGAGCGAAAACGTAGAATTCTGTACCAATTCATGGATCAATTTACTTCTGGCGGCCGTCATGGCGTGGCGCTCCCCTTCCAGACCCTTGTTTTGCTCCTTGAATTGGTAGGACCTGAACGTAAACTCAGCTGGATTTCCTGCCATAATGGATTCTGCAAAACTCATTCGTCTTTCCTGTGCAATTGCAAGATCCTCGAGCGTCAATCCTCCCAAAAAGGCCGGAACTCCAGGAAAAAACGTCTTAGCCATGGCCTTATCCAGTCCAATAGCGGTAAATAATTTTGAACTTTGATAACTCCTGGACACCGATATCCCCATCTTGGACATGACTTTAAGCAGACCCTGCTCAAAAGCATGAATGAGATTAGTTTCTCGCTGATCGGCACTGAGATCATCCCAAGCTCGATTCGCTTCATAGCGGGCAATTTCAAGAGCGAGATAAGGACAAACGGCCGTGGCTCCGAATCCAATCAAGGAGGAGGCCTGGTGAGTATTCCGAACCTCGGCAGTATGCATCACAACACTGGCTGCCAGCTTCTCTCCTTTTTGATTCAAATGATTGACTACTACCCGAAGTGCCAGCAAGGCTGGAACAGGCAATTCCTCAAATGTCGATTTTTCATCACTTAAAATCAGAATTGATATCCCTTTGGCCACCAATTCCATCGCTTCTTGCTCGATCCTGTCCAGAGCATTTTGTAGACCTTCAGCACCTTTTTTTCTCTCATAGGTCATCGAAATCACGCCTGATCGAACATCATCATGAGCTAATGCTGAATCCGTTCTGGCTTTTACAGCACGGAATTGAGCCAACGTCATGAAGGGAGATGTCAATTCAATGGCAATAGGCGGAGGAATCAGTGCAGTGGGCTTAAATACGTTCGGTTTTCGCCCCAGATAGGTCGTCAGATCGGTTACCATCTCCTCTCGAATATAATCCAGAGGTGGATTGGTTACCTGGGCGAAATTCTGATAAAAATAATCATAGAGTAATCGGGGTTCATCCGAAAGAATCGCCGGTGGAGCGGTATCCCCCATGGACCCAATCGGCTCCTTACCGGTCATAATCATTGGAGCTAAAATCTGATCAATATCCTCTTTTGAATAGAGAAAAAGAGCTTTTTTATCCAGATGCTCCGCCTCTTTTGGGGGGAGTGGAATGCGTTCATCCGGATAGACACAAGAAATGAGTCGAGCATCAAAGGTCGCCCCAAAGTTTTTGGCGTTTTGTGCCGGATCCTCAAAATTGATCCGGCCCGAGTCTATGTGCACTGACACGCCTCGTCCTGCACGTAGACTTCCTTTTTTACGAATATCCGCTTCGTTAAGCTGGAAACTTCCGGCCTCGCTCGACAAATAAAACGTATCCTGGGTCATCGCCCAGCGACAGGGTCTAAATCCGTTGCGATCCAGTCTGGCTCCTATTCGAATTCCATCAGAAAATGAAAGTAAGGCTGGTCCGTCCCACGGTTCCAGTCCACGACTCCAGAGTTTATAAAACGAATCTTTTCGAGCCGCCGGAGGAACGGTAATGGCCAGAACTTCATCAATATCCGGCAGCGTCGATCGATACAAAAGCGCCTCTATCATCTCATTCAAGGATCCCGTATCTGAAATCCCTGTTTTAGTCAACAATTCATCTTCCCGAAGCCCCAAATCTTTAGCTCGAGAATGTGACCAAGAGCGATTTCCAGAAATCGTATTAATCTCTCCATTGTGTGCGAGAAGACGAAATGGCTGCACTTTATCCCAAGCCGTTACCGTATTTGTAGAAAACCGACGATGGAATAGCGCGTATTGAGTTTTAAACTCGGGATTCAACAAATCGGGATAAAATCGAGCTAAATCTGAGGACTTCGTAAGGGCTTTATAAACAATTGTATGGGTTGAAAGAGAAACAAAGAAGAATTCCTTGTAAATGCCCTGTGCGCGTTCTTTAATGCGTGTCACCTGACGAGCTTGATAAAGGAGTTTATCAAAAGAAGCCCGTGTCCGGCAATGTGCAGGACGCTTGATAAATGCCTGGACCATTCCGGGTCGAATGGCTTCCGCGATAGGACCCAAAATGTGGTCGTTTGTCGGCACCTTCCGATAATCATAGACCTCCAGCTCAAAAAAGCGAAAGGT
This sequence comes from Balneolales bacterium, assembly GCA_030830725.1. Lineage (GTDB taxonomy): Bacteria > Bacteroidota > Rhodothermia > Balneolales > Balneolaceae > JAURMN01. The sequence continues at coordinate 8,712 of JAURMN010000046.1, forward strand.
TTCCTCAAAAATCTGTAGCGCTTTAGCCTTTCTTTCCGGATCTGATGGAGTAAACAGACTGGCTACAGCAAAGTGTTCCGAGTCATAGCCAAAAAGCTCAAAAGGGATCTCGGTGAGAATTCCAGTTCCATCACCGGTTTGATTATCCCAGGAACATGCACCCCGGTGCTCCACACACTCTAAAGCTTGGAGAGCCTGTTGTAAGATCGAATGAGAACGTTCTTTTTTAAGATTAACCAAAAACCCAACCCCGCATGCACTTCTTTCGGGTTGTTCACTGAGACGAATTAATTCCTCTTTATTCATACCACATTACATAACTAAACGAATTTGACGGAAGACTAGATGATCTGGATTTGGCGATTCTAACTGCCCTGAAAAAAATCATATTTACTATCTAAATAGTTAAATAATCTGGACGTATCAAGAAGGATTTGTGAAAGCTATCTTGAATAATATTGTTAATCTTATCCTTTAAATTAGAAAAGCGCTTTTATCGTGATGAAAAAAATTTTGATTTCAAACTCTTTGAGAATTCAATTACTCAACTGATTCGGATTAATTCTATTTTGCAACATGGTAAAACTTCCAGATCCACAACTCTATTTCAATAAATACAAGCTGGTCTCCTTTCCCCAGCCGGATATCGTGCAATTGCGTCATCCTGTGCTGCTTTGCCATGGATACGCGGCGATTGCCGGATTAATTACCCCCTCACCTTTGCAGGATCCCTGCATGATTTTGCGGACTCACGGAGTCATTGCCTTTGCGCCGAATATTGTTCCCTATGCACGCATTGAAACGCGTGCTGAGGAGTGGATTGAGCGCATGAAAGAGCTCAAAAATCAACATGGTTTCGAAAAATTCAATGTAGTGGCACATAGTATGGGGGGATTGGATATACGCTACGCTTTACATCGACTGGGTGCCGATTCGCATATTGCCAGTCTTACGACGATCGCAAGTCCCCATCAAGGCTCTCCCTTGGCTAATTTTGTGCTCAGTACCCCGGATAAGGTCAAAGAGCAGCTCGGTAGTTTTTTTGACTGGTTGGGTGATCGCTTATATCCATCCGAAAAAAGTGATTCGGTGGCCGCAGTTGAACAACTTACTCCCGAATATCTGACGAGTGAGTTTAATCCTACAATTACGGATCATCCCGATGTAATCTATCTCTCCTACTCAGCCGCCGTGGGGAAAGGCACCAAAGCCCCATTGAACCCCATTTATCGGTTTCAAAACCATTATATCTTTGAACGAGAAGGGAAAAATGATGCTTTTGTGTCGGTCCAAAGCTCAAAATGGGGAGAGCATCTCGATATCAAACCGATTTCCCATCTTGAGCAGATGGGGATTCGGGTTGTTTCGGATCGTAAACCCTTAGTACGGGAATTCTGGCTTGAACTGGCTCGTGAATTGGCTTCAAGAGGATTGTAAAGAAACCTCCCGTTACAGTTCAACCCCTCCCAAATCCCGAAGTAATCGATACGCTGTCAGATCATATTGAATCGGCGTAACCGTAGCAAACCCCTTTTCCAACCACGAAATATCGTTATCCTCACCTTCGTCCAACAGCTGAAACTTCCCGGTCAACCAGTAATAAGAACGATTTGCCGGATCCATACGCCCCACAAACTCTTCGATGTAACGTGAATTTGCCTGACGAGCCCATTTGAGCCCCTTTAACGGACCAGCAGGGGCATTTACGTTCAACGTGACCCCCATCGGCAACCCATGATTGAGGACATACCCGATTACTTTTCGAGCCGCATCCTTTGCACCGCTGAGATCTGCGTCCTCATCAAAATCGAGACAGCTCACGGCAATTGACGGAGTCCCTAATATCGTACCCTCGGTAGCCGCGCTCACGGTGCCTGAATAGAGAATATTGATTCCTGCATTAGACCCATGGTTAATCCCGCTTACCACTAAATCCGGCTTTCGATTCAAAAGTTCATTGTGTGCCAATTTTACCGAATCAGCAGGTGTACCGGTAATGGCCTGGCCGCTAAATCGATTATCGACCATAAAGGCTCGTGCTCGAAGAGGTACGTTGACCGTAATAGCATGTCCAACAGCACTTTGCTGGCGATCCGGAGCCACAATTTCCACATCGCCAAATTCGTCACTAACCTCGGCCAACGCTTTGATTCCAGGAGAGAAAATCCCGTCATCATTACTGACCAAAATCAGGGGTTTATGGATTTTTTGGTCAGTTTGGCTACGCTGAAAAGTATGGCCTTCTTCGGGAGTTTGTTCACTCATTGGATTACTCATAATGCTCTTGATCGTTCGGAAAATCGAGATTCTTTACATCGGCAACGTATTGCTTTACCGCACCCGTCATGATCTCGTGCAGATCGGCATAGCGTCTCAAAAACCGTGGAGAAAAGCCATGATTAAGCCCTAACATGTCATGGACTACCAAAACCTGTCCGTCACATCCCGTGCCGGCTCCAATCCCAATCGTTGGAATTCCCACAGAAGAAGTGACCGTTTCCGCCAGTTTAGCCGGGATCTTTTCCAGAACAATGGCAAAAGCACCGGCTTGTTCCAGTCGCTTGGCATCATCCAGTAAACGATCCGCTTCGGCCTGTTCCTTGGCACGGACTTTATAGGTACCAAATTGATAGATGCTTTGAGGCGTCAATCCCAAGTGACCCATTACCGGAATTCCGGCCTCGACAATACGTTTAACAGTTTCTGTAATCGATTGTCCGCCTTCGAGTTTAACAGCATGAGCTCCTGCCTCTTTCATCAGGCGTCCTGCATTACGAAGAGCTTCTCTTCCCGTCACCTGATAACTCATAAATGGCATATCAGCAATCACCAGTGCTCTATTCACACCCCTAACAACGCTTGCGGTATGATAGATCATCTGATCCAAAGTCATCGGAATCGTCGTGTCATGCCCGGCCATCACATTGGATGCCGAATCCCCTACCAGTAAGACATCAATACCGGCCTGATCCAAAATTTTGGCCATGGTAAAATCATAAGCCGTCAGCATGCTGATTTTCTCGCCGGCCTGCTTCATCTCCACAATGGTGCGCGTAGTCACCTTTGATGCGGACTGTCCGGGAAACCGGGTACTCATGCATTCTCCCGATTCACAATCGCTGCCGACGCCTGAAGCTCACAAGCTACCTCTCCATCCACCATGGCCTCTCCTTCCATTGTTACAAAATTACGACGCTGATTCACCAAGCGTACATGCAGATGAAGCACGTCCCCAGGCACCACTGAACGTCGAAATTTCGCATTCGTAATGCCTGTAAAGACAATCAGACTCTTTTGAGGATCTTCTACTTTGGTTTTCATCATCATAATACATCCCGCCTGAGCAAGAGCTTCCACTTGCAGAACACCCGGCATGAGAGGAGCACCAGGAAAGTGTCCGTTAAAAAATTCCTCATTCACGGTTACATTTTTAACAGCATGAATAGAATCCTCACCCACTTCTACTACTCGGTCCACGAGTAGAAATGGATAACGGTGTGGCAGATAGGATTTAATCTCTTCGATGGTCATGATAGGCGTTGACATGGCTTTTCGTTTGATTCAATGATTTCAATTACTTCACAATTCCCACATAAACATACGCAATTCCTCCGGTGAGACGAACTGCACGCTGCGAAGAAAACACACCGGCCTGTTCCATTAATCTCAAAAAGGACTTTCCTGCCGGAAATTTCGCACTAGTTTCAGGAAGATAGGTATAGGCATCACGATTCCCGCTCAACCAACCTCCTACTGTGGGCATGATGACTTTGGAATAAAAACGGAATAAGTACCCAAACGGCCCAGTAGGTTGACCAAATTCAAGGACCACTACCCGACCACCCGAACGAACCACGCGCCCCATTTCTTTTAGCGCGATTACCGGCTTATCCACGTTACGAATGCCAAAAGCAATACTCGAAACGTCAAATTCATTGTCACCGTAAGGCAAATCCATAGCATCTGCAATCTCGAAACGGATATCCAAGCCCTCTTTGGTAGCCTTTCCTGGTGCATGATCAATCATTTCCTTGCAAAAATCGGTTCCAACCACTGTTCCGTCTTTCCCAACACGCTTCTTAAATCGAATGGCTAAGTCGCCTGTGCCCGTAGCACAGTCCAAAACGCGATCCCCTGCAGAAGCCCCACTCTCTTTGACGGTTTTCCGCCTCCAGGAATGATCTACCCCCAACGAGAGCACCCGGTTGATCAGATCATACCGATCGGCGATATCGGCAAACATTACCCGTACTTGTTCACTCATTAAATCTTACCCTTATGCTGGATGATTTTAGATTATTTCTTAGAACTTGTTGATGGATCTGAGAAGTGACCCGAATTCACAAGATGATCAATTTGGTTAATGAACACCGATTCCACAGATCCGGTTCCGAGTAACGGATCATCCTGTACTTCTGTGTTCGTTTTTTTTGGGAAAAGTGTCCACTTCACATAATTCAGGCCAGCATTATGGTGTTCAATTCGATGCATCCCTTCCAGACCATACCCCAACCACTTGGACAGTAGTACCCGGATGAGCCGACCATGCAGAACAAATACAAATATGGAATGTTTTTTGTGCTCCAGTGCATGTAAAATGGAATAAATCTGACGGTTAGCACGCTCGTAAACTTGCACGGGAGATTCTCCCGATTCGGCCGCCATGTGAATCTCCCCATTCTTCCAGCTGGTCACCAATTCATATAAATCACTCGTTTTATCCTCCACCAGTGCTCCTTCCAACACGCCAAAATCCATTTCATCCAAATCACAATGGGGTCTTGGATACTTTCGGGTATCCAATCCCAGGTGGGTCACAATGGTTTCAGCGGTTTGCCTGGCTCTAAGGAGGCTACTGGAATACACAACCTGAGGAGTGTAACGCGCAAGAGCACCGGCTACCTGTCTGGCTTGCCTGAATCCTGTTTCGTTTAGAGGGGCATCAATTCCCCGACCCTGAACTCTGTTCAGACGGTTATATTCCGTTTGTCCGTGACGTACCAAGAAGAGGTGTTTTACTGCAGAGGGATCAGAAAAGCTCAAAACGTAACTATCGATTCGCGTAACAGGTGAGTGTGACAAATAAAATGTCGTATTATGCAACAGAAAACGTGACTGGCACTTCCGTTGCTGGACAGTTTGAAGATACGAAACTTCTTGTCTCCGTCCGCCCGAGATTATGGTTAACCAACCGTCTTCAGCTCATTCCTCACCAGCCGCCCGAGATGGGTCACATCGTTTCACCAGCCCCCAGCCGCCAACGTTACCCCGGCAAACTGAATTACCTCGCTCCGCTGCTGAACCAAATTCACCTCATCCAATCCCTCCCTAAGCGTTTTCATTAGACTAAATAGAGTGGCTCCGGTGGTAAACACATCATCCACAAGCAGAATCAATTTAATTTGAGTCAAATCCGGCGCCGGAATAGTGAATTCACGGTGAATCCATCTCCGAATTTTCGCATCGAATTGAGTTTTTGTCATGAATCCGGTCTCTTTTAGATTTGCCACCATATCGAATGCTTGATCCAGATTTTGCGTCCGTTTTTCGAGAGATAATCCGGTTTGTGTGCGGGTAAAGCGTCTTCGCACGATCCATCCGTCAGGAGCCACATGCACGGAATGAATCCGCTGTATGCCTTCGCAGAGCAAATTCGCCTGATTATATCCTCTTTTCTTCTCTTTTTTTGGGTGTAACGGCACGGGTAGCAACAAGACCTGCCATGGATCGACTTGAAAGTCTCTAAACAAATCCGGTAAGAGTTGTAGCCCCATACATTCACCGAGTTCATGACCGATTTGCGGCAATCCTCCATATTTCATGGCATGAATCAAGCGTCGAAGAGATCCTCCTTTTTCAAACACCCATAAAGGCTGTACGCGAGAAATAGGCTCCGGTAAGATTCCTGGGAATCTCGTCGCTAGTGGATAACTGTAAAAGCGGCAGAGCGTGCACAAAGCCATCAACCCCGATTCCAACCGCTCCCCACAGTGATAGCAAATTCGGGGAAAAATCCAGTCTGAGAGGTCATGAAGTAGAATTTTCATGTCTTATACGGATGAATCCGATTTCCAAAATAGCCAATCAGAGCCAATCAAAATTTGAGTTTGAAGATCCATTTAACGAGAGGGATGTCACAAGTGAGTCTCCCACTATCTAGAAGCGCATCCACTGTAAATTCTTACAGGATCTATGCCAACCTGAAAAATGGAGTTCAAAAGCACAGGAAGAGTTGTCCTTAAGGCTGAATTTCTATACTTTTCGAGGTTCAACTCTCATCTCTGATCCTATTCATGAATCCTATTGGTCGAGATCTAAAACTGCTCAGAACCCAGAAAAAATTTTCTCTGGAAGAAGTCTATCAACTCACCAAAATCCCTCTACACCGATTAGAGGGAATCGAAAATGGGCGGGCGTTTAAGGAGCTTGTCAAAGAGCCAACCGTTCTCCGTTCGTTTATTCGCGGGTACGGAAAGGCCCTCGGGATCCCCGATCAGACCATGGTGGAGGCTCTGGATCTGGATAAAACGGGTCGATATTCACAAGAACTGATAGAGTGGGTGGAGAAAAACAAATCCTGGAAGGCCACGCGTCTTGCCGACGCCGGTAAATCACAAGCGGACTCGTCCACTGCTACTGTGAAAAAGAAAACTGTTCGTAAAAACGTAATTTCTGAGGATGAATCGGAAATGGTGCCGTCTTCTGGAATCGTTAACTCCTCAAAAGTAGAAACCTCATTCTCAAAAAAGGGCTCTAAATTAACGGAAAATTCTGTAGAAAAAACAAAGTCCAAAACTCTATTTGATCAGCCTCCTTCCACTTCCAAAGCTCTTTCAATTGTTCAAAATCCTTTGCTTCCAAATGTGGCTCCTGAAGCTCCGGCGGTGGAGCAAATCGACTGGGCAGGCAAAAAAATCTCTACCTCACAGTTTGGCAACACACGAATCGTTTTCATTATTGTTATTGCGCTGATCTTATTAACTGTATTGGCAGGAGTAATCTGGGGAGTCAGCCGATTGTTTTCTGGAGACAAAGACAATGCCTCACAAGATCAAATCGAAAACTCTTCTGGAGAATCCACACCCGGATATACCTCCTCTCCCGGTCCAGCACGCATTGACCAAGGTGAAACGGTTTCGCTGCCTGTACCAAGACTCACGGGAGGAAATCAAAGTCCCTCAGCAGGCCGGGAAAGTTTCAATAACACCCAAAATCAGACCAACGGCACCTCACAGGCAGCAAACGCAGGAACTAACTCTCGACAGTCAGGCGATGCTCAACCCGAATCCCAGTCTTCCTCCACAAACCCCACTTCTTCTGCCACTGAAACCAGTTCTCCATCTGACTTCCAAAATACATCCATTAGATCCACACAGGCCCCATTTGAGGTTTTAATTTACGCCTATAACGGCCCCGTTGGCACCCTGCAGTTTTCATTAGATGAAAATGAGAACCGGCGGAATGTCCGATTAGCTCAGGGAGAAGCCTTCCGAGTACAACCCGATCAGCAAATTCGTTTTGACGGAGCCTTTTCTTCGATGATTGTATTTATTAATGGGGAGCCGATTGATAATTTTCAGGAGCTTTTTTTCGATCGCAGACAGCGTCAAGTCGTATTAACTCGTGAGTTGCTTGACGGATTGAGTAATTCAAACCCAAGAGACCTGCGGCTGCCACGAGGGGTCACACCTCCAGCCTCTATACGGGAATTGCCTTAAATTCGTTTTCGATGAATCCAAGCGAAGCCAAAAGCCAAGCCAATCAAAATCTGAGTTCTACGAATCGAGCCGAACACCATCTGAATCCACTTACCAGAGCAAATGAACTACGAGATCTCATCGATCGTGCCAATAATGCCTACTATCAAGAAGTCGCGCCTTTTATCTCCGACAAAGAATTTGACGAGGCCCTCAAAGAACTCTCCGAACTGGAATCGGCCTATAATCTGGATACTACAGGATCTCCAACCCAGCGTGTAGGCGGTGAGCCGACTGAAGAGTTTAATACTGTACGTCATCCTGTCCCATTACTAAGCCTTGATAACACGTACAACGAAGAAGAACTACGTGATTTTGATAAACGAGTTCGATCTATTCTCCATCAAACACCATTTACTTATGCCGTTGAACTCAAATTTGACGGGGCGGCACTTCGACTTCGATATATGAATGGGAAATTGGTGCTGGGTGCAACGCGAGGTGATGGGCAACAAGGAGATGATATCACCGCTAATATTCGCACTATCCAAGATATTCCACTCATTCTAAAAGGAAGTCCCCCAGCCGATCTTGAAATCCGAGGTGAAGCCTACATGGAAAAAGAGGCGTTTGCTCGTCTCAATAACTATCGCGATGAGCAGGGTCTGCCGGCTTTTGCCAATCCTCGAAATTCCACGGCCGGATCATTGAAAATGCAAGATGCAAGAGAGGTAGCCCGTCGCCCGATTCGGTTTTTTGCCTTTGATGCACGGTTCCAAAACAGACGTACCCATCAGCAAAATCTCGAGGAAATAAGCCAGTATGGCTTACCGGTTTGCGAACATTTTACTATTTGTGAATCCATTGAACAAGTGCTCGATTTTGTTCACGAATGGGACCAAAAACGCCACTCTCTTCCCTATGAGACGGACGGAGTGGTGGTAAAAGTGAATGAAGAAGCGCTTCGTGACGAACTCGGTACCACGGCAAAGTCACCCCGATGGGCCATTGCCTACAAGTATCAGGCGGAGCAGGCTCAAACGCTCCTCCATGAAATTACCCTGCAAGTTGGTCGTCTAGGAACCATTACACCGGTTGCCGAACTTGAACCCGTATTGCTGGCTGGAACTACCGTAAAGCGTGCCTCTCTTCATAACGAAGATGAGATTCATCGCAAAGACATTCGACCTGGAGATACCGTGTTGATCGAAAAAGCCGGGGAAATCATCCCACAAGTGGTGAATGTCGTGAATCCGAATCGCGAAAATCGACCAGGACCATTCCGTATGCCTTCAACTTGCCCAGCTTGTGGAGAGCCCCTTACAAAATTCGAAGGGGAAGTTGCCTGGCGATGCGTGAATCCCCAATGTCCGCCACAAGTACTGGAACGCATTACCCATTTTGCTTCCCGAGACGCTATGGATATCGACGGATTGGGTGAAGCTATTGTAGCGCAATTAGTTGAAAATGATCTTGTGACAACCTTTGCCGA
>JAURMN010000047.1 GCA_030830725.1 Balneolales bacterium
CAGTACCTACAAATGCAACATCTGGATCCAAATATGGGCGTAGAAATGGGTTTGCAAAGGGATCATTAATATCCGGGCCGAAGTGTTTATCCTGAGGTGGTAGCACTCTATAAATCGCATCAAATGAATAGCGATCTGGGGATCCTTCCTTAGTTGTAACATTAATCAAACCGGATTGAATATTTCCATATTCTGCATTAAATCCACCAGTTTGTACTTGAATCGCGTTTACTGAGGTGAATGAAATTTCCTGAGAGGCAGAATTAGAGCGGGTAGATCTTTGAGAAATACCATTAACCGCAAATTCAAGATCTGATGAGGCTCCACCTCTCACACTGGTGCCTCTAATCCCTGCTCCCAAACCAATAACAGATGAAACATCTGTAACCGGCAGTGTTGCGATTTCATCCGCTTGAATACTTGTCACCGAAGCAGAAACATCTCTTTGAACAACTGGTTTTTCGGCGGTAATTACGATCTCAAGTCCCTCTATGATCTCTTCCTGCATCACGATGTTCACCTCCGTTGTGAGATCAATCGAAACGTTCACATTCTCGATAATTATGGTACTAAACCCAATAAACGTAGCACGAAGAGAGTACACACCAGGTTTGACATTCAATATCTGATAATACCCATCTAATGTAGAAGCAGCACCTTGCGTTGTACCAACAATCACAACATTAACACCTGGAAGCGCTTCGCCTTTCGAATCCGAAATAAACCCAGAAATCTTACCAGATTGTGCATTGGCAATGGCTGAGAACGTAGTCAGGAAGATGATGCTGAATATAGAGACAGCAGTAGAGCGGTTCAGGCGCATTTTATAATACTGATAGTGTTTAGAGTTCTGTTGTGTGAGCGAATAGTAATATTTATCCCGGTTATATCACTTATCTACGAATTTAGTTCGCTCTCAGTAATAAAAGAAACTTATTACAAAAATTCTACTCTTTAAATAGAGTTTTAGTTTTGTTAGGAAAGCTATTAGAATTCTGTTATGTATACAGTGAGTATCACACTCTGATGATAAGCATCAGGTTTTCCAGAATCGTTTTGCCTGACTTGAATCGGCCTGACTTTGTTGCTCTAACAAGTCAACCAGTGAAAGACCTGTATTCCACTCACGATCTCGATCACGAACGGAATGGATATTATTTTCTTCTTGAAAGTCCCATGTATTACCAAATTGTGAATTTTTATAGTTTCTTAGGTAATTAAGGCGATCTTTTAAATCCTCTTTTGGAACGAGAAGTTTATCCTTTCCGTAGATAGCCTCTTCCCTCGACTGAAATACGAGGTCGTAATCTTTACTCATTACAATCGCTTCCTCAGGACAGACTTCTTCACAGAAACCACAATAAATGCAGCGAAGCATATTAATCTCAAAGAATTCTGGGTATCTCTCTTTTGGATCATCACTCACTTCACTGGCCTGCATCGAAATGGCCAAAGGTGGACACGCTCTTGCACAAAGGCCACATGCCACACACCGTTCTCTATCTCCATCTTTCACCAACACAGGACGTCCTCTAAAAATATCTGGTGGACTCCATCTTTCTTCAGGATAGTTGTAGGTAAACTTAGGCGTGAACATCTGTTTAAACGTGTAGATGAGGCCTTTGAAGATCTCAGGAAGATAGATTCTCTCCAGGAATGAGAACTTTCTTTCCTTTTTGAAGTTCGGATTTAGTGCGTTAACAACCGGTTGATCAAGATTAACCTGCATAGGTACAAATTCGTAAAACTTGGATTTTATCTGCTTGAAAATACTCTTTTCAGGGACTATCCTCAACAGATTTGGGAGATAATTTGGAGTTTTAATTACATCTCATGACTGAAGATCATTTTTGACGAAATACCATGGTTATGGGGACTCCTCTGAATCCATATCTCTCCCGAATTTTGTTTTCAATAAAACGACGATAATTCGGTGGTAAATCTTCAGGATGATTCATGAAGAACTTAAATACGGGTGGGTTCGACTTAACTTGCGAAACATATTGAATTCTTAGTTGTCGACCCCGTTTCATTGGAAGCGGTCTCTCCCCTACAAATTTGATAACAAATTCAGTCAATTCGTGTGTAGGGATGGTTTTTCGTCTTTCTTCTATGAGTTCCTTTACCGCATTCATAAGTTTGTTCACACGCTGTCCCGTCATTGCAGAAACAGAGAGCAACGGAACAAAGTCAAATTGCGGGACCTTTTTGTAGATCATTTCTTCAAACAGTTTCCAGGTCTGTGTTTCTTTATCCTCTACCAGATCCCATTTATTGACGAGGATGATAATTCCTTTATTAAACTTCTCTGCCATTCTCAATACTCGAATGTCCTGGTCATCAAAACTTCGGGTAGCATCCAGTATCAGAACCGCAACATCACATTCCCGAACCGCTTTTTCCGTACGAATCGTACTGTAAAACTCAATGTTTTCCTTCACTTTTGCGCGTTTACGTAATCCTGCGGTATCGACCAGGACATAGGGTTCCCCCTCGTAATCAAATGGAGTGTCGATGGAATCTCGTGTCGTACCGGCCACATTCGTTACAATGCATCTTTCTGTTTTTAACAAAGCATTTACCAAACTACTTTTTCCGACATTAGGCCTCCCGATAAACGCAATTCTAGGAGCGTTAGATTCGTCATCAAGCTCAAGGTCTTCTGGCAAAAGACTCACCACGTGATCGAGCAGATCACCAGTACCAATACCACTAATAGAGGAGATTGGGTAAAGTGCTTCGATTCCTAGTTGATAAAATTCGGATGCCGTAAGCATCCGATCCTGATTGTCTGCCTTGTTGGCAACTAATATGACAGGTTTATTTTGTTTTCGAAGTAAGTCTGCTACTAAATCATCAAGAGCATGTATTCCCATTTCTACATCCACGACAAACAAGATTACTGTTGCTTCACCAATTCCCAATAATATCTGCTCTCGAACACCTGCTGTAAATGCATCTTCATTATCAGGCAAGTACCCTCCCGTATCGACTACCTGAAAATCGCGTCCATTCCAATTACAGGATCCATAATGTCGATCTCGTGTTACGCCAAATTCATCGTGAACAATGGCTTCTCTTTCTCCAATTAATCGATTAAAGAGTGTTGATTTTCCAACATTTGGACGTCCGACTATAGCAACAACTGGTTTCGTCATGATTTTTCAATAACTTTCTGTAGCAAATATTTTAAAAAAAAATTAAGGCTATGCTGAAGATATTTTATGATGCAATGGGGTTTGGAGTTGCCTTACTAAGCGCTTTTTTACTTTTTTTGCTATTTATCTTCTGGATCGCCGGACTGTCAGGAATTATAATTGCACAAAAGGAAAAGAATGTAGGCAATATCTGGCAGATAATTGTAGCTGTACTCTTTTTTCCTTATCCAATATTATGGATGTTACATCAAATGATCAGACAGCGACAACTGATGTAAAAAAGCTTTATCTCTTCATAAAGCAGTCTATCAAGGGGAAGTTGAAAACTACGAATCATGATTTTTTAAATGAAATCGTAAAAGTAGAAGCATCCATTTCAACAGGCCACCCCACAGGTAAAGTGAAGATATCTTTATCGTGACTGATCATCGTTCCATAAAAAGCCGGAATATTTAAGGGTAAAAGGTGGTCCTTGAGTACTTGTTGAAGAGTAAGTGTATTGGGTCTACTCTCATCGCAGAGCATACACTTTCCAAAAACAACACCTGAAAGTTTTCCAAGAACCCCTGATAACGCCAGATGTGATAGCATGCGGTCAACTCGATACACATCTTCGTCAATATCTTCCAAGAAGAGTATAGCTCCAGTTAAATTCGGCATGTAGTCTGAGCCAATCAGTGAGGTTAAAACTGATAGATTACCTCCATAAAATCGGCCGGTAGCCTTTCCTTGAGTGATTGTGTAGGATTCCAAATTTGAAGGTGGTTCAAGGATAAAGCTGGATTTACGTCCAAACGCAACATCCAAAAAGTGTTCTTTGGTCCAAGGCGTGTATTCCGTTTTTGAATTAGGGCCATGAAACGTTATAAGTCCTGTTTTAGCAGAAATAGCCAAGTGCAAAGATGTAATGTCGCTGTATCCACAGAAGAATTTTGGATTGTTCCGAATAGCCTCAAAGTCAAGATACGGGAGAATACGGCTACTCCCCCACCCTCCACGAAGAGCGAATATTCCGTCGATTTCAGGATTTTCAAAATAGCTATTTAGATCTACTGCTCGTTCTTGGTCCGTTCCAGAAAGATACCCATAGGCCGCTTTTACTGAAGGACCAAAATCTGGTTTGAGTCCCAAATCGAGCATACTTTTCTCGATCTGCTTGAACACATCCGGATCTGTAATCCGACTTGCAGGAGCTACTATACCCACTTTACTTCCTTCTTTAAGAGGTCTTGGCCAGACAAGTGGCATGTCTGATCTCGAAGAGTTTTTATTTGTTGGAACGGAAGTTGAGTTGGAATGTGATTTTGAGAGAATTAATCCAGACACTAAACCGCCTATTCCCCAAAAAAAATCAGATCTATTCATAATCAAAATGTGACTTAGCGTGATGATAGTAAATATTCGTAGACTGCTTGTGGTAAGACATCCGGATCTGGATTTCGGTTTTGAACGCGTCTTCTGATCTCAGAGGAAGATACTTCAATAGGGGTGTGTTCTAAAAAAATCGCTTTTTCTAGAATATTGGATTGAACCGCGGAAGGATCATATCCTGGCCTTTCGGAAACCAAAAGTGTACAGAGTTCTAGTATGTAATCTGCACGCACCCATTGATGAAATGTGGTCAGACTATCTTCACCTAGGCACAGGAAATAGGTTGAATCCGGTTCTCCGGATTTAAAATGCTCCAAAGTTCTCCATGTATAGGACGGTTGAGGTAGATGTGCTTCAATGTTACTGACAGAAACTCCTGATATATCTCTAACAGCCAATTCGGCCATAATTTTGCGGTGTCGATAAGGGTAAAACGCCATGTCTCTATGCGGAGCTGAATAGGTGGGAATGACCCAGCATTCATCCACGATATTTGAGGCCATTACAGAACGAATCACAGACAGATGTCCTATATGAAAGGGATCAAATGCTCCCCCAAAAAGTCCAATTCTCCTTCCCATTATCTCCCAATTCCCGACTATTAAGGCTTATTAAAGCCTCTGAATTAGTTTTCAGATATAACCATTTCCCGTTGGTCATTTAAACGATTTAACGCTTCCTGAGCTATATCATATAATTCCTCAGCTCGTGAACGCTGAGACCCCCTTGGAAAAAGTTGCAAATAAGTAGCATAACTATCCAAGGCTTTTTGATAACGCTCTACTTGTCTTTCCGCCACACTGTTATCGGCATATAAAATATAGGCCTCAATCTGTTCTACCAATGAAGTTTCCGCCCACTTACTTTCTGGATATTGCGATATGACTTGATCAAAATAGATTGCAGCAGCATTATAACGATCGATTCTCATATAGAAATCTGCCGCATGATGTAGTTTCTCAGCAAGTTTATTTCGCAATTCGTCAATTTGAAATCCGGCAGTATCCGCGCGAGGGTTAGAGGGATATCTCGATATGTAAACTCTGAAATTTTCAATGGCCCGATTCGTATAATTTTGATTCAGTTTGAAACGAGGGCTTAAATTGAGGTAACTCATGGCAATTTTATAATCCGATTCTTCTCTTAGGGGTGAATCAGGATGAAACAAGGTAAAGCGCTCATACTCTGCGGCAGCTACAAGGTAGCTTTCGTTCTTGAAATAACTTTCTGCTAATAAAAATTGAGCTTCTTCAGCAATTTCGGTTCCTCGACCAATGGATAATACTGTCTCGAAAGCTTTTGCCGCATCGCCCCATTTTTGATCATCATAGAGAGATTTTGATTTTTCAAATGCAACTAGCAAGGTGTCACCAGGTTTAATCAATTCTTGATTCTTGCATGCACTGAAAATCAGTGAAAAGAAAATGAACAGTACAATAGAAAGATTACGTCTCATTAGGAGTGTATAGTTACAGAATTAATATTCACGATTGCGAAGAAAACGAATTAAGTCGTGTAGATCTTGTTTGTATTGAGAATCATCGAAAGCTTGTAATGCGCTTACGGATCGGTTGTACAAGCCCTCTATCATTTCATGCGTGTAGGAGAGAATGTTTTGTTTATCGAGTAAATCCACGATTTCTGATACATCCGAATGATTTCGGGTTGGTTTGCTCAGAATCTGATGGACATATTGAGCTGTAGATTTATCCACTCTTTCTAATAGTGACGTAATTAAAAACGTCATTTTACCCTCTAATATATCCCCTCCAATCGTCTTACCAAGTTTTTCAAAATCAGCATTTACGTCTAAAAGATCATCCTGAATTTGAAATGCAAGCCCTAGTGATGTACCAAGTTCGTTTAAATGGGAGACGTGATTCTCGGACGCACCTACAGATATCCCTCCCATAACGAGCGCTGTTCGAAGTAGAGCTGAAGTTTTCCCGTCAATCATCCTCATATACTCTTCAGTACTCGCTCTTCCTTTTTCGGCCATCTCGAGATCATATGCTTGCCCAATGCAGACTTCTTGTACTCCATTAAAGTAGACTTTATACATATCAGATAACGCATTAACAGACAATAGATTAGAATATCTATTTATATAAGTCATGGCACAAACAAAAAGACTATCACCAGCAAGAATCGCTTTTGGGGTTCCCCATTTTTTAAAGGCGGTAGGTTTACCTCTTCGGCTATCCGCCGCGTCCATAATATCATCGTGAATCAGCGTAAACGTATGTGTCATTTCAATGCAAACAGCGACATCTAATGCGCGTTTGGGGTCTCCTCCACATAAACCGGCAGCCATTAACGTCATCATAGGCCGAATTCGTTTTCCCCCAAGGGCTACAGTATAATGTTGTGGCTCAAACAAACTGATAGGATCTTGAATCTCAGGTTTATTCAAAAGTACCTCATCAATTTGCTCTAAATAAAAGCTGAATCGTGTGGATGACATAGACATGTTAGACAAGATACACTTTTTTTTCTGCTAACTGATCTAAACGTGAAGCCCCCAATAAGAGCATTCCCTTTCTGAAATGATCTTTCCAACGTGAAAATTCTTCATCCAGCCCCTGAAGACCTGATTGATGAAGAGTCTTCAGAATTGGAGCTGCCATAGCACTCATATCTGCACCAAGGCAAATTGATTTTAACATATGTTCGGCGTTACGAATCCCCCCAGATGCCATTAATATAAAGGAATATCGCTCCTTCAGTGGGGCTACTTCTTGTAGACATTGTAAGGTTGACATCCCCCACTCCATCAAAAAATCAGGACCTTTTTCTTTTTCATTTTCATATCGAAAATCTTCAACCTTGGCCCAACTCGTACCGCCTACACCGGCAACGTCGATTCCATGCACGCCAACTTCAACTAACCGAAGTGCAACTTCACCTGAAATCCCTGCTCCGGTTTCCTTAACAAGTACAGGCACGGGTGCTTCTGAAACTAATTTTTTTATCCCTTCTAAAACACCTTGAAAATTACGATCCCCCTCCTTTTGAATCAGTTCCTGGAGAGGATTTAAATGCACCAAGATTGCATCAGCTTCTATGGAATCGATTAATAAATTCATCGATTTCTTATCAAGCCCTCCTATTAACTGAACACCTCCAATGTTTGAGCAAATAACCGTTTTAGGCGCTTTTTTTCTAGCTATGGAGAAACTTGCAAGGTGCTCAGGATTTTCGAGCATGGCTCTTTGACTTCCAACACCAAAGGCTAATTGATGGGTCTCACAAAATTCAGCGATCATCGCATTTACCGGAGTGGCGTCTTTGTACCCCCCTGTCATAGAGGAGATAAATAGAGGAAAGCTAAGGCGTTTATTTAAAAAGGTAAGAGAAGTATCAATGTCCTTAAAGTCGAGCTCCGGAAGTGCAGAATGTCGAAACATAACTCGATCAAATCCAGTGGTATTCAGATACTCAACCGGTTGAGTAAGAGTCAGGTTTACATGATCACGTTTACGGTCTGAGATCATGATCGTTTGTAGATAGGAACGTTAGAACATGCCTCTCCGTACATAACTTTTTTGGCGTATAGGGAGCAATAAATGGTAGCTTCAGCATACACCGCCTCGGGAATGTCCAGCCGGCTACATCCTTTCAGAATCACAAAACCATCGGTGTACTGAGCCCAATCATGGGTGTGGATTTTACGCAACAGCTCAACACGAATCAGATCGGATTCACTGGTTACGTGAACAAATTCTGCTGTTTCAAAAAGTTTAAGCGTTACAAGCATCCAAGCCCATTTTGGAATGATCGTATCGATTGAACAATATAATCGGCAAATCTTCCCTTCAACCCTCGAAGTATCCAATCCCTCTATGGCTTCTCTGAATTCTTTTTCTTTAACGATGAGTCCGTTGAAGAGAAACTCTTTTAAATCCACATTTACGATCTGTTCTATTCGAATCCATTTTTCGAAATCAATAGTTATCAGATTAGACTGCTTTACTTTATTGATAATTTCAAGAGGAGTTGTAGACATCAGTAAAGGATTCGTCGACAAAAAAATGAAAAGTTTCGGAAACGGACCTGTTATTAAAGGGAGAAGGATTCACCACAGGAACATGTTCGAGATGCGTTGGGATTTTCGAACGTAAACCCTTTACCCTTCAGACCATCGGAAAATTCAAGCCTTGTCCCAGCCAAGTATAGGTAACTCCTCATATCTACAACTATTTCTAAGTCATCTATATGAAAGAACTGGTCATTATCTGAACCTGTTGAGTGATCTTTATCTTCAATATCCAGTTTATATGTCAGGCCGCTACAGCCTCCACTGATCACAGAAATTCTAATTCGCGCAGACTCACGGGAATATCCTTTATCTGACATTATTTGATGAATACGAAGATCGGCAGCTGTCGAAACTATAATCGGTGAGGTCATCTGAAGAGTGTGCGAATTCATGGATCAAATCAATTCAGACGGAGATCACTTCAATATCAGGATCGATTCGTTTCACCATACTCTCGATTGCGTAGAGTGTTCCAGTGGTCGCTGTAGGACAAGTACCACAAGCACCCTGATAGTGAACTTTAAGACGATTTCCTTCTAATCCAAGTACTTTGAGCCCTCCCCCGTCTGCTAATAGATAAGGTCTAACCTGTTCATCAAGCATTTCATTAATTTGCTTGAGTCTTGGATCATCTGAATTGAGTACATCTTCCGAAACATGTACGCTATGATCCTCTTCAAGGTCTAATTGAGGATTAGCCTCACGAATTGGTGGTGCGAGTTTTCGTAATAATTCTGACCAAACGGCGTGACCGTCTTGTGTTACGGTTACAAATCGATCCACATAATAGACGTTGATGACGTGATCGATAGCAAAAAGTGCGGAGGCCAACTCATCTCCTTCTGCTTCTATCGCGTTCTCAAATGACTTTGTAACGCCATTCGTCAGAGGTTCACTTAGGACAAAGCGCATGGCGTCCGGATTGGGTGTCCGTTCAATTTCTTTAATCTTAGGCATCGGTCTCTTTACATGTTAGTCGAGATGATCAGGGAAGACAGTATTCACGGAATCCTTCATCTTCCATTTTTAAAAAGTATAACTTACGTAAAAAATGCTTTCGTTTCCTCAATTGCAACTATGAAACGGTCGATTTCTTCTTTTGTATTGTAGAACATGAATGAAGCGCGAATAGAAGAAGCAATCGAAAAATGACGTAGTACAGGTTGAGTGCAATGATGGCCAGTCCTAAGGGCAAAACCTTTTTTATCCAAAACCATTCCGGCATCCATCCCATGTATACCCTCAAGAACAAATGGCAATACTGCCGCTCTTTTTTGAGGAGAACCAATCAATTTCAGTCCTGAAATGGATTTTAAACGGTTTTCCGCATAGGCAAATAACTCATGTTCTGTGCGAGTTATCCATTCCCATCCAAGCGTTTTATAGTAGGCAATGGATTCTGAAAAAGCGATTCCGGATGCAATTGGGGGAGTTCCGGTTTCAAAGCGAAATGGCGAAGATTGGTAGGTGCTTTCAGTTAGTTCAACCTTTTCAATCATACTCCCTCCTGAACGGTAAGGGGGCAAGGAATTCAATAGTTCTTCTTTTCCATATAAGATGCCAAATCCTGTTGGTCCACACACTTTGTGAGCAGAAAAAACCAAAAAATCACAATCTATTTTTTGGACATCCAAAGGCATATGAGGAGCCGACTGGGCGGCATCTATCATTACTAGAGTCCCATTTTCATGTGCAATCTGAATAATCTCCTCCACAGGGTTCACAGTCCCGAGCGAATTTGAGATATGTACAAGAGCAAGAATTTTAACCCTCCTATTTCGTAACAAGTCTTTCATTACGTCTAGATCCAGGTCTCCATTCGAGTCCATTGGAATAAACGCTAATTCAGCCCCTGTTTTCCAGGTAATCTCTTGCCAAGGAACAATATTGGCATGGTGCTCCATTTCAGTGATTAAAATGGTATCCCCGCTCTGTACTTGTGAGCCCAATGTGGCTGCGAGTAAATTGATCGAATCGGTAGTTCCATAAGTGAAGACGATCTCATTTCGACTTTTTGCATTTATAAAGCGTTGAACCTCGTCTCGAGTGGATTCATAGGCGTCCGTTGCGTTTTGACTTAATCGGTGGATGCCCCGATGCACATTAGAGTGCTCTTGAGAGTAGTAGCGTGTAATTCGATCGATGACGGTTTGTGGCGTAAGACTAGAAGCCGCACTGTCCAGATATACAAGTGGATTGCCATTTACTTCTTGTGATAGCAACGGGAAATCATTCCGAATCTGAAATTGTGTCGTCATGTAGAAAGAAATTGTGAAGCACTTTTGCTCAGGTTTTGTGCCTCATATTTCGGCTTGTGTATTCTTTAACTTCCTCGATCAAAAATTCATGTACCGATTCTACCTCAATATTTTCAATGGTTTCCAAAGCAAACGCGTAGGTAAGAACCTCTTTGGCTTTTTGCTCGGTCATTCCACGACTTTGAAGGTAAAATACCTCTTCAGGATCTAGTTGTCCGATCGTGGCACCATGAGAACAACGAACATCATCCGCAAAGATTTCGAGCTGTGGTTTGGTATTTACAAGCCCGTCTTCAGAAAGTAGTAAATTCCGGTTTTCCTGAAATGAATCAATAATTTGAGCATCTTTTCGGACAAAAATCTTTCCATTAAAAATAGAATGCGCCTCACCATTCACAACCACTTTGTGTAATTGATGGCTGTTTCCATGAGGATAACGGTGGTCCATTACAGAATGGGTATCAGAGATTTGATTTCCATCAATTAGAATTAATCCGTCCACTGTGAAGTCTACATGTTCTCCGTCCTGAATTACACGAGGTTCATTACGAAAGAGATGGGCCCCCAGAGCAATGGTATAGGAATGGTACTCTGCATCATCGGAAAGGTGTGTTATAGGTCTGGAGAAGTGATAACTAACTTTATTCTCCCGTTGGATCCGAAGGTGATTTAATCTTGCATCTTTTCTAACGAAACTTTCAATCACGGGGATACTTAGATATTCCTCTTTCTCAGTTGTAGAAATATGCTCTTCTATCAAGGTAAGATTCGCACCTTCTTCTAACTCGATAAGAAGGCGAAATGCGGAAATAAACGGAGTTCCGTTTCCGGATTGAATGTTCAAAACATGAACAGGGGTTTCAACTTGCTGATCTTTGGATACGTGCAACACAACCCCATCTTCTACAATAGAAGAATGAAGCGCTGAGAAAAAATCTTCCTCTGTCGATACTAATGAATCTAGAAGGATATTCGTTGAATCCTGATTCCCTAATTGACTAATTTTCTTCATGGATATAGATTCAGAATTTAATTCAAAGGAACTAAGATCCTCTCTATAAATACCATTCACAAAAATAAGTGTTGAGTCCGGACATTCTGGAAGACGATATCCTGAGAGCCAATTGGAGTCTAGTTGCAATTCTTGAGCTGTTTCTTCAGTTGCAATTGAAAATGGTATTTCGGATAGTTTACGAAGATTCAAAAACCGCCAGTCTTCGTCTTTTTTCCCTGGAACAGTTAGTTTGGAAA
>JAURMN010000048.1 GCA_030830725.1 Balneolales bacterium
AGCGGAGACTAATTTGGCAGCCGTGTACAGTGTGATGTTGATTTCGTTGACGGTGATGTTTTTAACGCCCTGGTTTTATTATCTGCCCAAAGCGGTATTGGCGGCTATTATTATGGTGGCGGTAGCGGGATTATTTGATGCCAAAGAGATGAAACACCTTTGGAAGACTGACCGGCGCGACTTTTTGATGTTGGCGGCCACCTTTGTGGCGACCCTGACACTGGGGATTGAAGAGGGAATCGGCGTGGGGGTATTGCTTTCGATTGTGGCCGTGATTTACAGTAGCACACAGCCTCACACAGCGGAGCTAGGTCGAATTGGAGACACCGATACGTTCCGAAATATCCATCGTTATAAAGATGAGGTGAAGGTCTATGACGATATTTTGGTGATACGATTCGACTCGTTGCTCTTTTTTGGCAATGTGGAGCACTTTAGTGATGTGCTGCAGGAGAAATTGGCGGCACGGGGCGAGGGGTTGAAGCTGGTGGTGCTCGATGCAGCCAGTATTAATACGATCGATTCAACCGGGATGCATACGCTGGAAAAAACGGTAAAAGATCTTCGGACGAAAGGGATTGCGTTTAGGATTACCGGGGTGATTGGTCCCGTGCGAGATAAATTGCACGTGAACGGATTGGTGGATTTGATTGGAAGGGAAAACTTCTTCTTTGATGTGGCCGATGCGGTGGATGATTATCAGGGCGTGGCACCGCAGCCGAAGGATGATGGCGGGCCGGAAGCGCGTGAACGTGCGAAAAAGGCGAATGCTTCGAAGGCCAGTGCAATTCAGGTGAATAAATGAGTAAAGAGTCGAAAGCACAATGGATGGCGTTTTGGAATGAGCGCTACGCAGAGCCGGTGTTGGCGTATGGAGACAAAGCGAATGTTTTTTTCCAGAAGGAACTGGTGAAACTGACTCCAGGACGGTTGTTTCTGCCCGCGGAAGGACAAGGTCGCAATGCGGTCTATGCTGCCGAGCTCGGATGGGATGTGCTGGCTGTGGATTATGCGCAAACCGGCCACGATCGGGCGATGGATTTGGCGACACAACATGGGGTTTCGTTTGCGTATGAAGTTGGGGACCTGACGGATTCTGCGCGATTGGAAGAGTGGTTGGGGCGCGGTCCGTTTGATGCTATAGGCGTTGTGTTTATGCATTTGCCACAGGGTGAGCAGGAGATGGTGCTACAGAGAATCGTAAGGGCGTTGAAGCCGGGTGGCCATTTCATCTGTGAGCTGTTTAGCAAGCATCAGCTGGGGAATCCGTCTGGCGGACCACAAAAAATTGAGATGCTCACCGATCCAGTAGATTTTGAATTGCTGCTAAAAGAGAATTTTAGCGAGCTTCGGGTGTGGGAGGAAAATGTGGTGCTACACGAAGGATCTTATCATGAGGGAAACGGATCGGTGGTGCGGGCTGTTGGGTTAGTTTAGATTTCGCTGTTAATAGTGGAGTGGCTTCTAATAAAGTCTTGCACAACATCCTGATTTTTTGTTGATTTGAGTTCCGTTCGATGTTTTTGGTTTTATTGAATCTGTGACACTCAAAATTCATCACTCACTTATTTGCCATGCCTGTCTGGAAATACCTCCCCTCCTACACGGTTCCGCTTTCCGCAGCAGTTGGTCTTTGGCTCGGGGGCTATTGGACCTTTATTACTCCGATTTACATCTTCTTTTTTATCCCCTTTTTAGAATGGATGGTAGGGGCTGACCCCTCGAATCACGATTCGGAGGCGGAAAAACGTGCGAAGGCATCAAAGGCATATACCTTTTTGCTCTGGTCTTATGTGCCGATTCTGTATGCGTTGACGGGGTTTTTTCTGTTTAAATTGGCAAGTGGTTGGCTTGGAGCCTCGGAATGGATCGCATTAATCGGGGCAACATTATCCGTAGCCATCAGCAATGGGGGAACGGGTATCACCGTGGCTCACGAATTGGTGCATCGCTCCTCGAAGTTTGAACAATTACTCGGACGGGCATTACTGTTAATCTCCCTCTACATGCACTTTGCCATCGAACACGTGTATGGACATCACAAACATGTGGCCACGGAGGAAGATGCGGCCACTGCTCGTAAAGGAGAGAATTTCTACAGATTTTGGATTCGCACGGTGCCTGGTCAGTACGCTTCAGCCTGGTCGATTGAGATAAAACGCCTACAGAAAAAGAAAAAAGGCTTCTTCTCGATGACAAACGAAATGTTGTGGTTTCATGTGTGGCAAATAGGATTGGTCTTGACGATCGGATTTGGTTTGGGATGGGCTGTTGTTGGTGTATTTTTAGCCTGTAGCGTGTTGTCCTTCAGTTTGTTAGAGGCGGTCAATTATCTGGAGCACTACGGACTCGAGCGCCACATGCATGACAATGATCGCTACGAAAAAGTAGATCATCACCACTCATGGAACAGCGATCATTTGGTGAGTCGGATGTTCTTATTTGAGCTGTCTCGGCACTCGGATCATCATGCTGTCGCCAGTCGGGAATATCAAGTGCTGCGGAGTTTTAATGACAGCCCGCAGTTACCTACGGGCTACCCGGGAATGATTTTAATCGCTCTATTTCCGCCGCTGTGGTTTCGGGTGATGGATCCGTTGGTGGAGCGGGTGGCGGCGGAGCACTAAGCAAGGTTCAGAGCGCGAGGTGACTTGATCAGAAGTCGGAGCACGAATATGAATTGGCAACCTGCGGCATAGCACTAACTTAATCCAAGAAGAACCAGATTCTTTCAGTATCGCCATCTGGCAATAGAGGAACTACATGATTCTCCCATTGTGAGACATTGATGCCGGTTGGTGTGAGAATTTGAATACGATCTTGCTCTACACCCACCGAAATCAGAAGTGCCTTGATCTTCTCTGAACGTGCCTTTCGAATTTCAGTAAGGAATCGTGATCCGCTGGCCCCATAGTAAACCCAAGTGGCAATGGATACTGTCTTTTCAGAATTTGACTCCATTTCAGCGGCTATCGATTTTAACCACAAAACGGTTGTGCTCTTGTCAACAGGGTCTAACCAATTGAATTTAAGCTCAGTTCCTTTATTCAGAGGGGAGCCTATATTGGACTCTGAATCAAATTCTAGAAGACGAACAGGTTCTTCATTGAGCCAATCTAGATCATAAGGGATGGCTTCGGAAGTGAGTTCTCCTCTACGATTCGCTTGGCGTCCTTCTCGTGTATCGTTACCAGCGACTGGATAATCATCCGATAGCCCCTGTAAACCGACACGATCCAAATCTACGACTCCATAAGAGAGCATTTCTAGCCAAATCGCCCGTGCACGAGCTTCAGAAAGCATGTCATTCAACTCATCAGACCCTCTTGAATCGGTATGACCCTGTATCCAGATTCGCAGTGTTGGGTATTGCTGAAGGGCAACGACAGCTCTGGCAATGACGTCCCGATTCTCCTGCTCGATTTCTGATGACATCGTTGGGAAACGAACCAAATCGAGATTCAGATCTGCAAGATCTATTGTTGGAACTTCAGGAATCTTCGGTGTTGTAACTGGAGGTATCGAAACGTTCAGAATTTCAGGTTTTGCAGCTTCTTGAGTCACCACTTCGGCAATCGGTTCTTCTGGAACAAATGGAGCTTGAACAATTGGCATTGGTGCAATTGGTTTTAAGCCAACTGGACGGGGAGATTTATATCCCTCTTTAAACATATAAAGGCGCAACGAGACTCGAATCGTCCCATCGAGAGGGTGATTTTGTTCCAGCGAAGACAGATAAGAAAAATCTACCTCCGCAGTTCGATACCGAATACCTGCACCAGCAGTTAAGAATCGTCTATCTCCGTTTTCTGGATGCTCAGTAAAATACCCCCCACGTAATGAAAACAGATTGTTGTACCAATACTCTGCTCCTAATCCAATCGTGAATTGATCAAAAAAGCCCAATGTCACATTTTTTTGACCATTAAAACGCGTTAAACTTGACCAACCTTTGAATAGGGCTTCTACCCCACCAACACTCGAATAGGTCGTGTCACCGGCTATTACAGTCTCTTCGAGACGGGAGAGCATTCGAGTCAAATCCGTTGAGAGGGTAAATTGATGCTGTGTAGCTTCACCTAATTCAGTAGAAAGCGCAAATCCTGTTCGAAATACCAATGGAAGCGCAATATGTAGTTCGCCACCAAGATAATTCATAGCGGATCCTAAGTTGGAGAAACTCGTTCCCACCCGAAATTCAGATATAGCTGATCCTACATCAAATTTCTGTGATCTCCATAAGGCTCCAAGATCGATTGCCACAGAAGAAGAAGGGCTAATATCATTTCCATCCACTTGCTGGCCAGTCCCAATGGAAGAGTGAATATATTTTAGACCTGCTCCAACTGAAAGTTGACGTCCTATTAGCCGACCATAGCTAACTCTCGCTGCCAACTCATAATTGGAAAATGAACCTAAATCCGTGTTGAAAATATCTGTCGCTTTTTGCTCACCCATGTTGAAAAAGATGAGGGAGCCAGATACTGAGCTTTTATCATCAAGCTCATAAGTCCCGGCGAGGTAATTATACTGATATTTTCCAGCTACACTTGGCAACCAATTTGCGTAACTCAGACCAAGAGAAGTTCCTCGTTGCCAACCTAAAGCAGCTGGATTATAGTACCCTCCGAAGCCACCATCCAGAAGGGTGGCTCCAGCCCCTGCACCCGCAGCTGTTCGAGCATCCGGTTCAATTCGAAGAAAGGGGACGGCTGAATAACCGATTTGTGCCTGAATCGTTTGGTAGGATTGCACTCCAAAGATGACGACCAATCCCGCTATCCTCAAAAGCTTACGGAAGGAAACGGTATGTTGAGGGTTACTGGAGGAATAATTCAAATGAAGGTATAATAGATATTTCACGTTCTTTCCCCCTCCTTTATCGATTGACAACCGTTATCGAAATGGTTCCAACAAATTCTCTACCATCCGTCGCTTTAGCCACCATTCGAGTCACATAAATGGCACTCGACAACATGGAGGCGTCTATCTGAACTAAATGTCGGCCAGCTTTCATATCCTCACCGTCCAACAAGACTCGAACTCGGCCACCCAAGATGTCAAAGAGTTCTAATGTAACCTTACTATCCACAGGAATCTGAATCGGAATTGTTGAAATTGAACTAAACGGATTCGGATAATTTTGTTCGATTGCAAACTTATCAGGTGTGGCAATAAGGTTAAATGTTAGATCAGAGAACGCACCTAAGGAAGCAAACACTTGATATGGACCGGCCACATCCCCAAATATGAACGTTACTCCCGCATGACCTGTGGAGTCTGTTGAGATGATGACTTCAGAGGCAGATGCACTTTGCGCTGAGCCTGTCTTGGGTACAAAAGCCATTCCCTTACTTTGAAGTGGAGTTTCTCCCAGACTGAACTCAACTGGCGCTGAGGCAACAGGGTTTCCATAACGATCCAAGACTTGTACTCGAAGCTCTTCAGATAGGGCTAATTCCGTCGGCCCAGTCTGCTCATCCCCACTTACCTTGATGAACTCATCTGGAGCACCGGCAATAAATAGGACCGGCTTCCCATCTTCTGGCAGACGACTTACTCCAAGAACAAGCTTTGCCGTAAGGTCTTTCAGTCCAACAACCTCTTGGCTGATCTTAAATGTGGCGCGACTTTGACCCCTCGGAATAAAGATTCGTGAATTATCTGTGGCAAAACCATCTTGATCGGTAAAGACCTGCGCATTTTGAGCCTGAGTAATCGTGATTCTGAATGCAAGATCCTCTGGCGCCAGTATGACTCGTCCAAGGGAATCCAATAATGTGAGAGTGAATAGTTCACTCTTCTCCCCTACCATCACCGTATCTTGACCCGTGATCTCATACTGATCAAGCTTGGCCCCTTTTACCTTGATGGGTTGACTCTGGCCCGTAATATCAGGGTCACTTGCAATGAATAGCGTATGTCGGCTACCTACCACATCGGAGACTTGATAGCTTGTCGTAATACGACCCTGCTCATCGGTAGTGGAGGTAGGTTGGCCAAAGATTCCCATCGTATCCGAGGAAGTCCAGTTTGCTTCAAGCCCTTCAAATGCGACATCATTGCCTAATGTATCCATGAGCTGGGCCGTTACACTCACTACCTCATCTACATCTGGTGAGTAGTTTGATACGTCAACGCTGTATACATAAGGTCCACTATATCCTGGATCCTCAGGATCTACAACCACGGAGTCCAGACGAGCCGTTGCACTAAAGACGACCGGCGTGAGACCTACCACGCTGGCACTCACGCGGTATGAACCAATGAGTGAGCCAAGCGTCAGCGATGTCACCGCCTGTCCCTCTGCATTGGTAAGAACATCGCTTTGCGATAGAACACCCCCTTGAGCATTCTCTGGGATTGTCGTGATGGCAAAACGAACTGTTACATCTTCCAGTGGCTGATTACTCTCATCCAATACTTGAACCTGTAAGAGCGTATCTAGTGCCTGTAAAATCACACCCGTTTGATTGTCACCGGCCAGAATGCGAAGCTCAGAAGGTTCTCTATCTAATACGGAGACTTGATAGGGGCTTTGCAGGAATGTCTCGGCAGAATAAGTGACCGTTACTTCATCTACCCCTTTCACCTCAGGGGTGTAAGAAGTAGAATAGGTTCCATCGCCATTGTCTACTACATCGGTAAACAGTGCCCCTGTATTTGGACCATTCTCAATTGAAAGTGTAAACTCCTCAGCCTGCCCAGTAATCGGGTTCCGATAGGCATCCTTTAGTGTGATCAACGCTGGAATCGGTGTGCCTACATATCCATCGGTGATCTCAAAAGCGGAGGTTCCGGTAGCCTCTGGACCGGCAACAACTCTAACCGTATGATCTTGAGTTGGATTGCTCAACGATGGCGCTGAATAAAAGACCGTATCTAACGAAGCCTGATCATTCTCATAATAGATGCTTACGAATTGTTCGGACGGTAGAATAATGACCTCATTCACCGGGTTCACTGCCACTTCTGAATTATAAATTCGTGCAGACTCTCTGGCAGGATCTATGCGAAAGACTACCCCTGGATAAGGAGCATTCACCGGTTCTCCATCCTGATCTAGCAGGCCAATGATGAGTAACTTTCGTGAACCCGCCTGCATGGTGAAGTCTCCAGGAATCACTTCAAATCCATCCACAATCCGAATGTAGACCTCTTCCTCGTCTGCCGTGATCGCTCGGCCACCTTCGGGCGGAGTAGGATCTCCAGTTAATGTTTTAAATCCTGATACTGTATCTTCATAGTAGACGACAGAACCTTCAATATTGACTGGAATCTGGGTCTGATCAATGGGTTCAGCCTCTGTTTGGCGAGAGTAAAAGCGTCCGGTTGGGGAAGAGGTACTTAAATCTACTTGTAAAGGTCCCTCGGAGTAGGAGGTAATGTTCCCAAACTCATCACTCACTGAGATCATAATTGGGAGTCGAGAGCCTTGTAGTTCGGGCTGGCTGGCTGCCAAGCTCTCAATGAGATACTCGCGTTGCTCTGCATCTAAATTCACCACCGCATCCAAGGCGTTCCCACTGTATTTAGAACCCGTTAGATCGAAGAGACTTAGTGACCAGGCAGGAGCTGCAACGATGCTAAATGGATCAGAGACTGCAGATTCTACACCCTCTGAGCTCGCCGTGAGTGTATAATCGAAGCCTGCTCGTTCAACGCTCAATGTAGCATATACAATCTCTCCTTCCGCAGGCACAACAACTGTAGATCCAAATAGCTCTGTATCGGAATCTTCATGACCTGTAGAGTCTGTTACAGTGATCCGAATAGAATCAGAATACCACTCAATGAGCTCATCGAATTGATTGCGAAGCACAAGACTTACCATCCCCATCGTGTCTCCCGCGACTGTGGTGTCATCGGGTTGATCCACGAACTCAAGGCGAAGAATCGCAACCTCGACGATCAAGGTAAACTCTCGTTCCGTGGTTAGACCATTGGCATCTGTTGTACGTATTACAAAGGTGTATGATCCAGGCGTGGTTGGGGTTCCGGATATGACGCCCTCTTCACTTAGTGTTAGACCCTGCGGTAGAGACCCACTCTCCAGGCTCCATGTGTATGGACCTGTACCACCACTTGCTTCGAGCTGAGTGGTGTAGCCAGAACGTTTTTCAAGTCCATTAGGCAGGGTGTCGGTCAAAATCTCTACTCCAATTACCGTAATGTATACTTGTATTGTAGAGGAATTACCAGGGGCGTCTTCTGCCATTATGGTGAGCTGATACTTCCCTTTAGCGACCCGTTTAGTAAACGATAAGGCACCTGTTTGGGCTATGACCGCCAGTGCCTGATCCTCTCCCCCAGTGATCGACCATGTCACCGCCTCATCAGCAGAAAAGATCGCAATGAGCGTATCGGTTTCCGGAATCGTAATGGATACAGATTTTTCTTGGGTTTCGGGATCAGTATCGATCGGGGTTCCCTCCGGTTCACTCACCGTAATCACAGGAGGGGTTTCATCCACGTCCGTTACCGTGATCGTCACCGTTTGTTCGGCTGTGTTGCCATCACCATCCGTAGCGCGAACCACGACTACATAGGTATTATTACCCGCTGTATCACCCTGATCC
>JAURMN010000049.1 GCA_030830725.1 Balneolales bacterium
CCCGCAATACGCCGGATTTTGGGTTTTTAGGCGAAAATTGCTCAATGAGTTCTGCCCAGAGGACTCTCCCGGCCCGAAGTTTGGCAATTTCGGTAAAATGATCCATCCCAATGGCCCAGAAAAATGAAATTCTAGGTGCAAAATCATCCAGTTCGAGTCCAGC
Source organism: Balneolales bacterium (assembly GCA_030830725.1). Taxonomy (GTDB): domain Bacteria; phylum Bacteroidota; class Rhodothermia; order Balneolales; family Balneolaceae; genus JAURMN01. The sequence goes on from JAURMN010000049.1 coordinate 164, forward strand.
AGCCAGACCCGTACGAATATATTCCAGACCGTCAGCTAGGGTATACGCCAGCTCAAGCTCAGCCGGGGCTCCGGCCTCGTGCATGTGATATCCGCTCACCGATATCGAATTAAAGCGAGGCATGTGCAAAGAGGTGTAGCGGAAAATATCGGCTACGATCGCCATCGATTCACGAGGGGGATAGATATAGGTGTTTCGAACCATGAATTCTTTGAGAATGTCATTTTGAATGGTTCCGCTGAGTTGCTCAGGTGAAACGCCCTGCTCTTCGGCTGCAAGGATATAAAAGGCCATGATCGGAATGACCGCCCCGTTCATTGTCATTGAAACAGACATCTCATTGAGAGGGATACCCTCGAAAAGTATCTTCATGTCTTCGACGGTATCAATTGCCACACCGGCCTTTCCGACATCCCCGATTACCCGTGGGTGATCGGAATCATATCCTCGATGGGTGGCAAGATCAAAGGCTACAGACAGGCCTTTTTGTCCGGCTGCCAGATTTCGACGATAAAAAGCGTTGGATTCTTCGGCGGTGGAGAAACCGGCATACTGGCGAATCGTCCAGGGTCTGGCGATATACATGGAGGCATAAGGTCCACGCAGATAAGGGAACTGGCCGGGATAGGAGTCCTGTAATATGGTAAATGCGGGATCTCCGCCAGAACCTTTTTGGTCGGAATTTGTTGCTACTAGCAAGGACTCCTTTTGTTTTCTGATCGGGATGTCCGAAGAAATCGGAACTGGTTCAATCTCTGCTATACATGAGAGCTGAGGAAGTACCACTTGCCAAGCCTCTAATGAACTTGGAATCGCTTCTGTCCTGCCTTCAACCCGATCAAGAAACAGCTCCCAGGCTTTATCCGTCAGCTGGGAGGTGAGGGCTTCGATAAAAGGAGCCCCAAAAGAGGGATCAGATTCAGAATTCAGGCGTGCTTCTGAAACCAAGATCTCATACAATGCCCTCGCATGATCCGGATCAAGGAAGCGTGTTGAATCGGAAGAAGCGCGTTTAGAATCGACAGATTCGTGCAGGGTTGAGGGTGACGGAATGATGGTAATCAAATCCGCTCCGCCGATGATCATGGACATCGTTTGCGTAGTTGCTTGTAACTGATGATGACTACGATCTTCAGGGGTGAGCAGAAACGGATTTGTGAATCCGTGCACCACTGGAAAACAGTTGTTTAGCCAAATCTTTGAAGAAGTGATCTCCAATTTGGCATTCACAAGCTTGTCCCAGAGGAACCGGAATGCTCGAAACTTGGAAATGGATTCAAAATAAGATTCCTCGGCGGTCAATCGGATGCAAAGAAGAGTTTTGCCTGAATGGGCCGCTAGATGCTGAAGAGATCGCGAGTCTTGATCCTGAAGAGACCGGGAGCGTACCAAGGTAAATAAGACATTGGCCAACTCTTCTGCCGCAGTTGTTGCGGCCTGGAAGTCCATCTGGATCGCCGTGCTGTTATGAGAAATTTCTCTAGAGTCCACATAACTGAGCTGAAGAGTACGTCTTGCGTCTAGAATTGCACGATGAATGACATCAGAGCACTCACGTTCCCTCTCCAGAAGGTCGCTCTCGGTATAGAGCGCACGAAGCGGGAGTCCGTCACGGGTGTGACCCGTGATGAGTGAGGAAGAAAGATTTGCTACGGACTGACGAACTTCGTCTTCCCACACTTCTCTGGAGTTTCGAGAATTTTCGTTTACCATAAACCGGTTGTTTGTGTCTCGTAATCTCTTAAAAATACTAAACAGTTTTCATTATATTTTTCAAACAGTATTGGAAAATCTTTGTGAATGATTGTTCCCGACACGGTCATCCGACCGATATTCTTTTCTGCCTGATCATTCACCCAGAAATATGAAAGAGGAGAAGAAATGAGCGAGATTGTGACTACACCGTTGACCCGTCTGACTGAAGATGAGACCATGTTGAAAGAAGCGGCTGCTGAATTTGCAGCTTCTGTTATTGCCCCTAAAGTTCACGAAATGGATGAAGCCGCTAAACTGGATCCGCAGATTATCAAACAGTTTTTTGAGATGGGTCTCATGGGAATTGAAATTCCTGAGAAATATTCCGGTGCGGGAGGCACCTTTTTTATGAGCATCGTGGCTATTGAGCAGATTTCACGCGTGGATGCCTCTGCGGGTGTGTTTATGGATGTTCAAAATACGCTGGTGAATAATGCGTTTATCCGATACGCATCAGAAGCGCTTCAGGCTAAATATCTACCGTTACTGGCCACGGAAAAAGTAGGTGCTTACTGTTTATCGGAGGCTTCATCCGGAAGTGATGCCTTTGCCTTGAAAACCACGGCAAAAAAAGAACAGGGTGGATATCGACTGAATGGGGCAAAGCTTTGGATTACCAATGCCAATGAAGCTGATATTTTTATTGTGTTTGCCAATGCTGACCCTGAGCAGGGATACAAAGGGATCACTGCGTTTGTTGTTGAGAGAGATATGGAGGGACTCAGTGTTTCTAAAAAGGAGAACAAGTTGGGAATCCGAGCCAGTTCAACCTGTGAAGTACTCCTCGAGAACGTTTTTGTGCCTGAAGAAAATATTTTGGGTGAGTATGGTAAAGGATACAAGGTTGCGATCGAGACCCTGAATGAAGGGCGCATCGGAATCGGGGCTCAAATGATTGGGATTGCCCAGGGAGCTTTTGATGCGGCGACAGCCTACGTAAAGGAGCGAAAGCAATTTGGGAAAGCCATTGCCGATTTTCAGGCTGTACAGTTTGATCTGGCTAAAATGGCTACGGATATCGAAACAGCCCGACTACTTGTGTATAATGCTGCCCGAATCAAGGAGACCGGTCAATCCTTCTTGAAAGAAGCCGCCATGGCTAAATACTACAGTTCAGAAGTTGCAGAACGAGTCACCTCCATGGCCGTCGATCTCTACGGAGGTTATGGATATGTGAAAGAGTATCCGGTCGAGAAATACTACCGTGATGCTAAGATTGGAAAGATTTATGAGGGTACATCCAACATGCAACTTCAGACGATCGCCAAGTTGATTTTGGGGTGAACTTGGGACTGTGGTTCCCCTGCACATCGAAAGCCTAGATCATCATCACGTGTGTCTCGTAATACAGCCACCCTCCAGTAGTTATGCAATGTACGCGTTTCTTCTCGAAATGATCCACCCCGAATGACCCGCAAATCCATCCATTCAAGATGAGTCCATTTTGCCACTTTTCCATTCTCAGGATAGAATTGGTAATAGGGCCCGATCCATTCAAAGGCATTTCCGGTCATATCATAAATTCCGAGATCATTTGGATCTTTAGTGGCTGGTTGCATCACAAAGGGTGCACTGTTATCGCGATTTCGGCTTACCCGATTAAGCTCATCCGCATCGGTTGCACCTGAGTAAAGGTGATTTTTTCCGCCAGCTCGCGCACTATATTCCCATTCCTGTTCGGTGGGGAGTCGAAGTCCGTAGGCGTCACAAAAGGCATAGGCTTCATCCCAGGTGATAAATACGACGGCCCGATCTCCGCGTCCTAGTCCATTGTCTTCGGGTAAGGGCCACCCTTTCGCCATTGCAAAAGCATCGTATTGGGCATATGTAATTTCATATTTCCCAATCCAAAACTCTGGAAGAGTGACTTCATGAAGTGGAAGAGCGTCCTCATTTTCCTTAAAAAAAAGATCACCCATGACAAAAAAACCGGCTGGGACGGGAACCATATCTACAGGAATCAATGTTTTAGATAGTGGTCTAATAGTAGAACAACCTGTGAGAAAGGTAGATATGGATGTGATTAGAAACCATAATAAGAGGCTTCTGCTTTTCTTACGTGAGACTAACTGATCGCGTTGAACTAGGTTCACAAAGGGTTTCCGTAACATAATTGGGTATCGATGTGTATTCGTTCTCAGTTTTGCTATATTAGTGCCCTTTTTGGAAATAAGGTACAGAGGTTATGAGCCAATCGCTCTTGAAAACATTAAAAAAATTAATCCCTGCAACACCCGAGGGGGATGAAGCAATTCAGGAAGTTCAGAAAGTCGTACAAGAGCTTTCCCGAACGAAACTCCATTTGCAGTTGCTTGAAAAAGCTATCCAGGCAGACTATGATTCCATCATCATTACTGAAGTGGATATGGAGACTCCGGGCCCTCGGATTGTATATGTGAACGACGGATTTACTCGAATGACCGGTTATACTCGTGAAGAGGCTATTGGTCAGACCCCTCGTATTCTTCAGGGAGAAAAAACAGATCGAAATGTTCTGCACACACTCCGAGAGCGATTGGTACAGGGTAAATCGTTTTTCGGACACACGGTTAATTATCGTAAAGACGGGTCAGAATTTATTAATCAATGGGATATCCATCCGCTGTTTAATGAAAATAATGAACTGGCTTACTGGGTTTCATACCAGCATGATATCACAGAAAGAAAACGTTCTGAGCTTACGACTCTGGATGCCGATCAGGAGTTTGACGATCTGACGGAAGAGTCCAAGAAAATATCCCTGGATCTTGATATGGCTGGGAATGTCCTCTCAGCTAATAAATTATTTCGAGACTTATCCGGGTACCATGCCGATCAGTTAAAAACGCTCAAAATCTGGGATATCTTAAAGGATGTATCCGGAATATCGGTTCAAGACGAATTTTCTAGTGCGAAGCCATTCGCAGAAAAGCGTACAGTTTCACTGATCACGTCATCTGATTCCGAAATCGAAGCGGAAGTAGTCGGGAAAGTGATGAAAACTCCGGATCAGGATGTTGTACGACTGAGTCTGGAAAATAAAGCGGCTCAGAATCGGATCATGGAAGCTCTTCGGAGTCGATCCGGAAGCATGCAATCCCTTTTTGAACCTGTCTCTTTTTTTGATTATAGGTTTAAGGTAGAGGGGGATCATTGCTCAGTTGACTATGTGGCGGAATCCCTTGAAAAAGTATTGGGTAGAGCCTCTTCTGGGCTAAGAACGGTAACGTCTGGTCATGGATTTAAGGAAAAAGTGCGTAGTAAAGATCAGGCAGAATACGAAGCCTTTTTACAACGGGTACTAAGCGGACAATCGGCAACACAAGTCTATCAATTTGAGTTCTCTCAAGGTCAGCTTGTCAGGGTGGTGGATTATGCTAAGCCGATTCAGGATGATCAAACAGGTCATATTGTGAAGATCAAAGGACGTATCTCTACGGAAGTTTCTTCTTCCTGATGAGTGCTATAGAGATGAGCGCTATCGAACAAAAGGAAAAAGAACTCATCCAAGAGTTCGCACGGTATCCGGATTGGGAGTCTAAGTACAAGCATCTCATCCAAATCGGGGAAAAAACATCCCATCTCTCCGAGGATCAAAAAACAGAGTCAAATCTAGTGAGAGGTTGTCAATCCCAAGTATGGCTGATTGCAGATTTAGATGGGGATATGGTACAGTACCAGGCAGACAGTGATGCGGCTATTACAAGAGGATTAGTGGCATTGCTGACACGCTTTTATTCAGGGGTAAAGCCTGCTGAAATCCTGCAACATCAACCCAATTTTTTGAATGACATTGGGCTCAGCCAACATTTGTCACCCACACGCTCCAATGGGTTGTTGGCGATGATTCGTCAGATCAAAATTTATGCCCTGGCGTTTCAGTCTAAACTCTCGGCTCGTAATTGACTCTGATGGCCCGAGAGTTTAGACTGAACCCGTTTTCAGCTCGTTTTCTGACATAAAAAAAGCCCGGTATCTCTTGATACCGGGCCCCTCACGTTTTTGCTCGTTCTAAAACGGTACCGGTTTCCCTTCGTCAGAATTGTCTGAATCAGGTTTTGGAGGTCTATTCTCAGCCATAATGGGCACCCTCAACCGGCATCGATTTTTCTCTGGCATCCACTTCAACCAGATCATTTGAACGAGACGTTTGTGATTAAGATTCAATCAGAACTGATCGTTTCGGAGTGTATGTCCGATGGGGATTCGTCGCGGATTGAATCTTTAAGTAGAATAAATTTTCAGGAAGTCGTTTGTTGTACGATTCCATCGAAGACTATCGTGAGGAAGATTTTAAATTCTCTGTGCGGGTTTCACGTACGGTCCCTCCGTCATCCTCCCATCGGGCCATTTCTTTTTTGGAAGTGGAGCGTTTGCCATCTTGAGAAGTTGAATGCCCTTGCGTAAGTATATGAGCAGAGAACCGCTTCGAAACCTCTTCGGATTGACGCGGATTAAAAGATCGATCCTCCTCTTCCAAGGATTGACCCCGTGGTTTTTGGCGAACCTTATTTTCCATTTACAATCCTCCGTTTTTCTTATGTGAGTTGTTCTCTTGCACAAGCTATTTGTTCTTTAAGAAGGGAGATAGTGGGGATGCCCTTACATTTCTATCGGAAAAAGACGCTTCATGGATTCGGGGAGAAAGAGTGACCTTTCTCTTGAGAACTAAACGCGAAATTAAATCAGGAGAGACTATGTCATTAGCTAAAGTAATCGAGGTGATCGGTGAGGGTGAGAGTATGGAAAAAGCCGTTCATAATGCAGTATCCGAGGCATCCAAAACCATTCATTCGATTCGATCCATTTATGTGGAGCATATCCAGGCAGTGGTTGAGAATCAAAAGGTGACCACTTTCAGAGTGAATGCTAAAATCACCTTTGTCTTGGATAAACAATGAGATAGGATATCATTTTTTAACAGGTAACGGGGGTATACGTTACCTGTTATTCTTCTCGGATCCAGGACACCCTTACGAAGGTTTCTGGTTTGTAATCGATGTTGAGTTCTCCCTCAAATGCAGAATGGAGAGCCTCTCCAATTCGTCGGGCAAGATGAGAACCGGTTGTGGTGACTTCCATAACCGAGGCGCTCTTATTTTTGGCGGACTTCTTTCGAACATTCATCAGTCGTTCCATCGGATGTTCGCTTTGTTCCACCTCTGCCGTGCTTTCAATCAGATTTCGTATATCGTTAAAGTGGGTTCTTACAAAGTTACCACCAAGAGTAATGATCCCGGCCGGATACTGATCCTGAATTCGCTGACATGCCGGGCATACTGAAAATTTCGCTTCTAGAGGAGCGGGGTCCCAGGTCCAACGTCCATTCAAAAACGTACTTCCACAATCCCGACAAATCAAAAGCCCTTTTTTGCGCGTCTCCTCATAGGTGGTTGTTCGCTCAGAATCAAACACCCGGGTTCTTTCCTGTTTAAAATTTTTTTGAATAATTCTCTTCTTATCCATCATAATTCTTAATTAAAGATATTTAGGTTACTTATTCATCGTAAAAAACGATCTGACCAATCAACGCTTTGTTCCGCTACTCTCTTCAAAGAATCCTCTTCTTCAAACAGGTGTGAAGCTCCCGGGATAATATGGAGCTCTTTGAGGCCGCCGAGTTTCCGAAACGCTCTCTTATTTAGACTCACACCTTCATAGTCCAACTCTCCGACAACGAGTAAAACCGGAATATAAAAAGGCGATGTGTTCCTTGGCTAAATGGGTGTTAATCCACCAAGAACAGGTGCCTTCTTAGAGTAGTCAGGATTTGAAGATTATAGAGAAAGCATGGGTCCTTCCCGAGATGCAGGGGATTTTCTTGGCCTGCGTGGGGGTATTTCCGAATCATTTCACCCGTCTGGCCTTACATACCCAGCCTCCATTCCCGGTAAACTATAAAGATGCCCTTTGAATACTTTTTTAAGCGATTCTAAATGGGATAAAATGGGATAAAGAGTGTAAACAGATAAATTATTGAATCCCTTGTAAGAAATCTGATTCTGATCGCTTCTGTTGTAAAGCGAATAGAATCCAAGATCGCTTTATCGAGAGAGAGCGAAAGCACCCTGACAGTGACCAAGAGTTGGTTGGTTTGGCTGTCAGGGTCTTTCATTTTAGACCCTCTGTCAGAAACCCAAGAACCTAATAAAGAGAAGTAAACCCGATCATGACCGAAACGTTCACGGAGCCATCCACATCGAGAGTGATAGAAAAATCAGAGCCAGAGTATCCTCATAACTGGGCAGAAGAGATAATTGCACTGATACGGCGATCGATTCGCCTCCCTCACGACGGATCACATCGTATGATTCTGACTCAAATGGAAACGATGACGGGTGATCAGGAAAAAGTAAAACAAAAGATGAATCAGCTATTAACACCTTTTCGGGAAGAGTCAATTCACGTTATCGGGGTCTACAGCCAAGAAGAGTGTCCACAAAAAGCGCTTATGGTATCGGAACCGGTTGATCACCACTTATTTTCATCCGTTCGTTTCACCATGCTTCCGCTCTCAACCCCCTATCCCAAATCAGTCCTGCTTTTGGACCCGAATGGATCGTTGCGGGTCACCTTTCGATATCAGAAGGATCAGTTTCGAAGAGTCGAAGAGGTGTTGAAATTGATCAGGAAACTCAAATATCGATAGCCACTTTAAGCCTTTTTGGACTACAGAAACCGGACAGTCACTTCCTGCTAAAACAAAGATCAAAAGAGTTGGATTGATCTCTGAAATAGCCATCTCCAAAAGTTTTTGATCTACCTTTTTTTCGTCCAAAAGACTGTCAAGGAGATGGTGAGCAACAGACTTGTATCTAAGCTCTTTTGTGAACGCTACCAATGATCCAGTTGTTTATTACTTTTGGGTACTCGTTTATCAAAAATAAGTTGAAGTTTGTAGGGTAATTCCTGTCAAACCGTTATGATAAAACCCATTAGATTTAATATTCATCGTATATTAATGGAAGTAGAATACAAATGAAAAATCAAGAGAGTAAGGAGTGCTCATGACATATTCTATGGGCAATTTGATGCTTTTGATTCAACGCAAAAGCGATGAATCCTTGCATTCGCTTGCATCCCATTCCGAAGCCGTACAAGGCGATGACAAGCAGTTCCTTTTGAATTTGGAAAGAATCCCGATTTCCGTCCTTTTGCTAAATAAGCAGGGTGTAATTGTACGAAGCAATCAGGCATTTCAGGCATTTTATGGAATGAATGCTCACGAACTCACTGGCGCCAATTTTTTAACCCTTTTCCAAGAGTATTCCTATCCTGACTATGCTCGGATATTCGAGCAGGTGCAGCATCAGCCTTACATTCAAAGAGAGGGAATGATCACCTCCAATTATGGAGAGGTCAGATGGGTAAAGTTACACTTTAATCGTCTGAGCCTTGAGCAGAATAAGACAATTCTTCTTACAGTTACAGATCTGACAACCCTTCGAAACCAGGCAGAGAAACTGTCGAGAGAGTACGAAAAACTCAAACTTCTGGCGGACTCCGTTTCCGATGCCATTTTTATAGTCAATTTGCAGGGGTTTGTAGAGTGGCAAAATCAGGTGGCTCGAACGCTACTGGAATTTGAAGAGCATCACATAATCGGTCAATCCTTTTCGAAGATTTTTCCGGAGATACGACAACTAACGCTCGATTCCAGCTCACAAAACGGATCTTCCGAAGCAGGTATTAGCCACGTAATTCGTAGCGAGGAAGTCACAATTCGAAAAAAATCTGGTGAAGAAAAACGGGTAAAAATCTGGATTAAGCATAAAAAGCTGGGTCACCGATATATCCGAATCGTGACCCTTCAGGAGCAAAAGACTGAATCCGAAAAAGTACCCGATCTCTCCTCCATGCGTGATCAATTTCAGATGGACGTAGCTCAGGATCTTCATGATTCAATAGGAGGTTTTCTGACCGGGGTAACCTTAATCGGTGAACAGGTACTTCAGCAAATGAAAGACCAGAAAATTCCATTGAATCACAAAGTGGAAGAGGTGATTAATCTGATTAAGGAGGCAGATGAACTAACGAATCTGTTGGCAAAGGGAATGATGCACGAAGAGCAAATAAAACACGGGCTCAACGAGACATTACGCGATCATTGCCAAAGTATTACTAAACTATTTCATGTGAATTGTACCTACTGCGGCTTAGATACTTTGGATGCATTGGACCACGAGATTGCATCTCAACTCTACTCTATTGCAAAAGAGGCTATTGGGAATGCTATTCGTCATGGGCGTGCAGATGAGATTCAGGTATCCGTAGAGCTATGTCCGGATTTTCTCAAACTTCGGGTTGAAGACAATGGGATTGGGTTTTCTTCCCAACATGGAATCTTAAACGGGTCATCTGTTGAGAGTCTAAGAGAACCAATCTCCTCGAGACACTTCTCCGGAGGTCTCGGACTTCAGATCATGAAGCGACGTGCGGATCAAATGAGAGGGCGTTTTACGCTAGACAGAACATCAGATGACAAAACGCTGGCCACCTGTAGGATTCCTCGGAATCATCTGGTCTGGCTCCCATCTGTTCCAACTTCATCCCTGATGTCAAAGAGTTTTTAAACCTTAACGAAAGAGTAACCAGCAGCACTATGCCTTCTCGATTAAAGACCACTTTTGCAATTGTTGACGATCATCCAATTCTGCGCCGGGGACTTCGTGAAGTCCTGAATAATGAACCCGGTTTTGAGGTTACTCATGAATCCGGAAGAGCAGAAGAACTGATGAGTTATCTCAATACGCATAAACCGGATGTGATGATTATCGATATCTCACTTCCCGGAATGAGTGGATTGGAATTGGTAAAACACCTGATTGCCCGTGACCCGACCTATAAAATGATCATGGTGTCCCGTCATGATGAGATGCTCTATGCCGAGCGAGCCATTCGCGCCGGCGCAAAGGGCTATATAATGAAGCTCGAAGTTGCGGATATGCTCATAAAGGCAGTTCGAAAAGTACTCAACGGGGGGATTTATCTTAGCGAGCAGGTAAGTGAGAAACTTTTGCTTGGAATGGCCTACGGAGCAGTGCAGTTTTCCGGCTCACCTATTGAACAACTCAGTGATCGGGAGCTTGAGGTATTTGAACTGACAGGATATGGAAACAGTACGCGCGATATTGCGGAACAGCTTCATCTATCGGTAAAAACGGTAGAATCTTATCGAGCCCGAATAAAATCCAAACTAAATCTGGAGAGTGCCACGGAATTGATGGTTCATGCGGTAAAATGGGTAGAGCAGGAAAAACAGCCGGAAGTGTAAATTGAGGTTGAGCATATCAGGTAGGGATTGGGCAAACAAAAGTCTACTAAGAGTGTAGAACAGGGAAAAACCCTTACAAGAGAGATCCGGTCTTCCCCGACAATTTGTACGATAGCGACCCTCGATATTTAAAGCAGATCGTTCGGGTCACTCACACATTCCAACGGTTCAGAAACTCAACGTTTCATAGGGTGAGACCGGGTTTCTTTTGCCGAATCTAGAGAGTTAACGAGCATAGAAGTAAAGGAGAGACAGCATGAGATCCCTACTACGTATTGAGCAACCCACTTCATTGGATGTACTGCGAAGAGAGATGGATCATCTTTTTGATGAGATGATGCCCTTTTCCTGGAAGAGATCAAATGGTGAAAAAATAGCCAATTGGGCGCCAAATGCAGATTTGGTTGAAGAAGATTCAGCCTTTCATTTACGGGTTGATTTACCTGGAATGACGAAGAAAGACATCAAGATAAACTATCAGGATGGACGATTGACCATCAGTGGAGAGAGGGAAAGAGAGAAAGAAGAAGAAACCCGGGATTATATCCGTCGTGAGAGATCCTATGGAAGCTTTTATAAATCTCTCACTCTCCCATCGGAGATTAAAGAAGAGCAAATCAAAGCCAATTTTAAGGATGGCGTTCTCAATGTGACGCTTCCGAAAGTTGAGGCAAAAAAGGCAAAGGCTGTCCATATTGAGTGATGGTAGACAGAGCCGGGGCCGGTGTGATGCCGACCCCGGTTTATTTTCTCCCCGATCTAATCAATTGCGGATTCCGATTTTTTTCGCTTTTGAAGGCCACTATAATTTTTTATCAAGTCAATTGGGTATGAAACCCGGCGTTCTCAGTAAATCAACTCCTCAGCCGGACTCATCTTCGGATGGTCCGGTTGTTTTTATTACCGGTGCTGCCAGTGGGATTGGGCGTTCTACTGTATTTCGGTTTTTTGACGCCGGATATCGAATTCTGGCTTCCGATCGGGACTTAAAAGGTCTGCGTCTTCTCGAAGAAGCGGTGAGAAAACGGGATAATGAAGGTATTACCGCAAGTACTTCCCATGGAGTTTCGGCTCCGGGGAAATTTGGTGATGAATCGATACGGATTACGGCAGTTTTAGCCGATCTTCGGAATGAAGAACAGATTCGGGACGCTGTTCAGGTAGCTTTGTCGGTGTATGGTCGCTTGGATGCAGCCGTGAATAATGCCGGTATATCCGGTCCGTCTACCCGCCTGCATGAGACTGGCACTCAGGAGTGGGATGAATTGATGGAAATCAATCTGAGAGGACCCTTTTTAGGAATGAAGGCGCAAATCGAAGCTATGCTTGAGTTAGGTTCTGGAAGTATCGTAAACGTATCCTCGATTTTGGGGGTAGTGGGGTATGAACATGCCTCTGCCTATACCACATCCAAGCATGGACTAATCGGCCTGACCCGGACAGCGGCACTTGAATATGCCAAAGACGGGATTCGGATCAATGCGGTTTGTCCTGGATTTATTGTGACCCCCATGCTTGAGCACGCGGGATTGTTACAGGATTCGGCAACTCGAAAGTATCTTGAATCGTTGCATCCCTTAAATCGATTTGGTAGGGATTTGGAGGTGGCCAATGCGATTTACTGGCTCTGCAGCCAGGAGGCTTCCTTTGTCACCGGTGAAGCACTGATGGTGGATGGTGGTTATACGGCAAAATGACTTGACGGGTATATCCCCAGTGAAATTTCAAAGAATTAATGAATGAAATGGATTCGGGAATTTGATGAAATCCTTCCAGACCAAATCGGGCTTTATGGAGGGAAAAATAGTTCCTTAGGAGATTTACGTCGTCTTGGAAGACAAAAAGGTTTCCATGTGCCAGACGGGTTTGCGCTCTCCACCCTAGCCTTTCGCGAATTTATGTTGTCGAATTCGCTCACCGAACAAATCCAAAAAAAGATTCAGGACTTCCATTCGGATCGGATTTCATTAGAAAAAACAGGGATGGATCTCCGTGAATTAGTCTTAACCGGGGAGTTTTCAGAGGAGATGGCCAATGAAGTTCATGCCGCCTATCGAGCTCTTTGCAAACGGCTTCACAAAACAGAGGTCACTCTCGTGGTGAGAAGCAGTGCTACAGCTGAAGATTTACCTGATGCCAGTTTTGCCGGCTTACATGAATCCTATTTAAACATCCGCAATGAGGAAGAATGTTTGCGAGCCTGCAAGCAATGTATGGCATCTCTCTATACAGACCGGGCACTCCTTTATAGGCGTAAAAAAGAAATTGACGAAGAGCGTGTGGCGCTTTCAGTGGGCGTTCAGCAGATGATTAGGGCTGATCAGGGGGTTTCGGGCGTTTTGTTTACACTCGATACGGAAACTGGATTTCCAAATGTAGTCTTATTAAATGCGTCATGGGGTTATGGGGAGTCCGTTGTTCAGGGGGCAGTGGATCCAGATCAGTTTCTGGTGTTTAAGCATGCACTGATTGCAGGAGCAAAAGAACCAATTATTGAAAAAAAACGAGGAGCCAAAGGTCATAAATTGATTTGTGAGGCAACCGAGACTCCATTTGCTCGGGAAAGTGTGCTTCGACAAATCCCCTGTACGCAGCAGGAGCGAGACAGGCTGAGTCTTGAGGATCAGGATATTATGGATCTGGCTCATTGGGCGATGCAAATTGAGCATCACCAAAAAAAAGCAATGGATATCGAATGGGTAAAAGATGGTACCGATGGAGCCCTTTACATTGTACAGGCACGTCCTGAGACAGTTCATGCGAAACGGAAGCAGTACCTGTCTACGTATCAGTTCAAGGAGAACCCTGGAGATATTTTACTGGAAGGGGTAAGTATTGGTCGGGCGATCACTCATGGAAAAGTACGGATTGTGAGGAGTTTAGCGGAATTGGACGGCATTGCGCCGGATCAGATTCTGGTCACGAAAATGACATCTCCCGACTGGGTGCCAGCAATGAGTAAAGCCGGAGGAATTATTACCGAAAAAGGAGGGCGGACCTGTCATGCAGCAATTGTGAGTCGTGAATTGGGTATTCCGGCCATTGTGGGAGCAGTGGGCGCGATGGAACGACTTCATGACCATCAACAGATTACCATGGCCACATCCGCCGGCGAGATTGGAGAGGTGTACCCGGGATGGATTGAATTTGAACGAAAAGAGAACGACCTAGCGACGTTTCGGCGTACTTCAACGCTCTTGATGATCAATTTGGCATCCCCGGAAGCCGCGTTTTCGTCATGGAATTTACCGGTGGACGGTGTTGGATTGGCTCGAATTGAGTTTATTATTTCAGAAAAAATTGGGTTGCATCCCATGGCAGCGGCACATCCGGATCGGGTAGCACCACCACTATTGGAGGGGTGGATCGATCGAATCCGACCCGGTCATCGGACACCGGCTGAGTATTTTGTAGACGCTCTTTCCTCCGGTATTGCCAAAATTGCAGCAGCTCATTATCCCAAACCGGTCATTGTTAGAACGAGTGATTTTAAATCAAATGAGTATGCATCCCTGATTGGGGGCGATGAATTTGAACCGACCGAAGTCAATCCGATGCTGGGATGGCGGGGGGCAAGCCGCTATACCTCGGAGCATTATCGGGATGGATTTGCCCTGGAATGTAAAGCCTTGAAACGGGTGCGGGGGGAGATGGGTCTGGAAAACGTCATCGTAATGATTCCGTTTTGTCGAACTCCTTTGGAAGCGAAAGAGACGCTGCAGGAGATGGCCCAATACGGATTGCATCGGAGTGAACAAGGGTTGAAGGTCTATATGATGTGCGAGATTCCGTCCAATGTGTTGATGCTGGAGGAGTTTGATCCCTATTTCGACGGGTATTCCATTGGCTCCAATGATCTTACTCAGTTGGTATTGGGTGTTGATAGGGACGCAGAACATCTTTCAGCCTTGTTTAATGAAGAAGAGAGTGCAGTAAAACTGGCTATTCGACAGTTGATCCGCCGATCCAAAGAGTTGCGCAAACCGATAGGAATTTGCGGGCAGGCACCCAGTGATATTCCCGGATTTTCCAATTTCCTGGTACAACAGGGTATTACTTCCATTTCGGTGAATCCGGATAGTCTGTTGAGTGTACACCATCAGATTCAGGAAGCTGAATTTAACCGATGAGGAGAGCCAGTTCGTAACTGCGACAGAAACGTTAATCACGGATAAAAAAAGTGAGGACTTATGGCGATACGAAAAATGCCGAAAAAAGATTGGGCAGTGTTTTTTGATGAATATTCTAAAAGGGAATTGATGAACAAAAATGGACATTATGCTGATTTGCAACTCTTGTCCGGATTATCCGGTAGTGTAATAGAAACAAGTTGGTTGAAACTCCAGGGAATTACCTATGACGCAAAAAATGATCTTTTGGAAATCCTGTTGGAGGATTTGGACCATATGATCGCTCACCCGGATCAGATTTTTGTAGATCAGAATAGTCACGGGGATATCCTGAGTATGGAAATTATAGAAAAAGACGGCACCAAACATATTTTGGAGGCGAAATGATCAAGAGAATACTGGTTGCATTAGATACCGATAAAGATACCCCTGTTGCCACCCGATATGCCTTGCGACTGGCGGCACGTTACAACGCCAGTATTACAGGCATGGCCGTGATAGACAGTCAACAGATCTACACCAATGTGGGCTACGCAGGTGGGGCCGGGATGTATTATGCGGATCGAATGAAGGAATATTTATCCGAAGATACCCGTAG
>JAURMN010000050.1 GCA_030830725.1 Balneolales bacterium
GACACTTGCCTCAATAAAGAGAATATCCCCCCCTACACGAGTCCATGCGAGACCCGTCGCGACTCCGGGGACTGTGGTGCGTTCTGCGACATCCGAAAAGAATTTTTGTTTACCCAGAATTTCTTCTACTTCCTGGAAACCAATCGTCATTTTGTCAATCTTATCAGAAGCGATTTGTGCGGCCACATTACGACAGAGGGAACCAATCTCTCGTTCCAGATTACGAACCCCTGATTCACGGGTATATTGGTCAATTACCCTCTGAATCGCCGCTGGTGTAATTTTGATCTTTGACTTACTAAGTCCATTTTCTGCAATCTGCTTTGGAATAAGATACTTCTTTGCAATTTCGGTCTTCTCTTCCAAAGTGTATCCACTGATGTAGATAATCTCCATTCTATCCCGAAGGGGTGCTGGAATGGTATCCAGTGAGTTCGCTGTCGCAATAAATAACACTTTGGATAAATCGTAATCCAGTTCTAGATAATTATCTGAAAACGTGGAGTTTTGTTCCGGATCAAGCACTTCCAGCAGGGCAGACGTCGGATCTCCTCTGAAATCTGTTCCAACTTTATCAATTTCATCCAGCATAAGAACCGGATTTCCTTTTGCCGCTTTTTTCATAGAGCGTAAAATACGTCCTGGCATTGCTCCAATATAGGTTTTTCGGTGTCCACGGATTTCCGCTTCATCATGAATACCACCTAAGCTAAAGCGTTCAAAATTACGATTTAGCGCACGCGCAATGGATTTGCCCAATGATGTTTTTCCTACTCCGGGAGGGCCATAAAAGCAGAGAATAGGCGCTTTCATATCCCCTTTTAACTTGAGTACAGCAAGGTATTCGATAATCCGCTTTTTAACCTTTTCTAGGCCATAATGATCCTCATCCAAGATTTTACGCGCCTCGTTCAGGTCCAGATGATCCTCTGAGTACTCATTCCAGGGAAGATCTAAAATCCACTCGACGTAATTATAAATCACGCCATAATTTGGTGAAGAACTCGGCGTCATTTCAAGACGTTGAAGCTCTTTTTCGGCTGTTACCCTGGCTTCATCAGGAAGACCTTTCTTTTCATTCAAACGATCCCGAAGTTTTTGTACCTCTTGCTGTTCAGAATCTTCTCCAAGCGCTTCTTGAATCGCTTTGAGCTGTTGGCGTAAATAAAAATCCCGTTGCTGCTCGTCTATGTCCGTTTTTACCTTGGTACGGATTTCCTCACTGAGACTCAGTACCTGAAGTTCTTTGTTGAGATGCTCCATAACCCGGTGCAGACGTTTGGAATACTTTGGGATTTCAAGTAATTCCTGCTTTTCATCAATCGATACCTGGAGATTGGAAGAGATAAAATTGAGCAGAAAGGTCGGGCTGGAAATATTGTGGATTGCAATAGATGCTTCGGACGGAATATTGGGAGAGAGGCTTACAATTTTAGTTGCCGTCTCTTTGATGGAACGAATCGACGCATCCAGCTCAACACCGCTTAAATCCATTTGTTGAGGGAAGCTACTAACATCCCCTCGGAAATAGGGATCTTTTTGGGTGATTTTATCCAGCTTAAAAAGATTTTTACCCTGAATGACAATGCTTTTGCTTCCGTCGGGCATCTTGATCAATTTCAGGATCTGTGCTACGGTTCCAACCCTGAACAAGTCTTCTTCTGAAGGATCTTCAATATTTTCATCTCGTTGCGAAACAACCCCGATCAATTTGTCTGTTTCATAGGAATCTTTCACCAGGGCAAGTGATCGGTCTCTTCCAACGGTAATGGGTACAACTACACCTGGAAAGAGAACCGTATTTTTGAGTGGAAGAATCGGAATATTGGAGGGTACTTCAGATTCAGACAATTGGCGCTCTTCTTCCTCACTGAGTAGTGGAATGGCCTGCTCAAAATCATTAAAATCTTCGCCCGATCCATCCAAATTCAAAGTCAAACGATACTTTTCCTGCATTGTATTTTTCGTTTTATGATGCTGAATTGTCTCCATTCTGGGAGTAAAAACCAGATTAGGGAGTAAGCCCCAAACTGGAAATTAAGTAGACTCTAAAAAAAGAGTTTCTATTCTATTCTTTTACATAGCAGCAAAATACCGGCCAGACTTATCCTGTCTATCATAAAGTCAGAACACAGGCCATTCTTATGTAAAAACTGCAGAATATTTCACAAAACCTGACAGTTGGTCAGGCTGAGGGGCTCACCGAGGGATTCGTAATTTTGCAATCCGTAACATGAGCGTTTTCTGCCCATGTCCCGGGAAAAAGATGACAACTCGTGAGTCCGGACCAAAACCACTTCTGGAGATAATTTTCCCGGATCCGAATTTAGGATGAACGACTTGGGCACCGGCTTGAAAGGGGTCATCGGTATATCCCTCATCTGCTGGCTCGTAGGCATCTTCATAATCTGGATGCACACTTGTAGATTGTTGAAGGGAATTCGAAGAGGCGGAAGAGTGATGCCCGTTTTCGGTTTGAAACGAATCTGTAGGATAGTCAAATTTTGATGCAGTAGATGCCCTTTCCGGAGCGACGGTCTGGAACCGTTGCTCATGCTGCCTCAAAGAAGCTCCGGTCTCGGTACGGACCACGGCCGGGTCCACTTCATCCAGAAACCTGGATCGTAATTGTACTGTTTCATCGCCAAATCGATATCGAACTTGGCAACTACTGAAGACCAAACGCTTTTCGGCTCGTGTTATGGCGACGTAAAACAGACGCCTTTCCTCCTCAATATCAGTTTCTTCCCCATCTCGTCCTCCGATTGGAAATAAATCCTCTTCCAATCCGACAATGAAAACAGCCGGAAACTCCAGGCCTTTGGAGGCATGAATCGTCATGAGTGTGACGGCCGGCATATCTTCATCGTATTTGTCTGAATCTGTAATTAATGAAATTTCCTGGAGAAAAGTGGAAAGCTTTCCATTCGCATTGTTTTCCTGGTAGTAAGCGATGGCATTTTGAAGCTCGAGAATATTCTCTCTGCGCATCATCGATTCATGGGAATTTTCCTCCACCAAGGCTTTCATATACCCACTATCTTCCAGGAGATAGCGGACTACATCCAACAAATGAACTTGCTGTTCCAATTGCTGTCTACCCAAATCGATCATTTTTACGAAATCTTCAATTCGACCCACTGCCGGACGAGGAATCCCTACCTCTGATTCATTACCAACATTCTCCAATATCGACCAGACTGAACGCCCGTTTTCCCGGCTGAATCGCAATAACTCCTGAATGGTTTTACTTCCAATTCCCCGACTGGGTTCATTAATAATTCTGAGCAGAGATTGTTCATCCTCTGGATTCACAAGCAGAGTCAGATAGGCCAGAACATCCTTTATTTCTTTTCGTTGATAAAAGGAGAGTCCACCCACTAATTGATAGGGGATTCCCTCTCGACGAAAGGCCTCTTCAAAAACACGGCTCTGGTAATTCGTGCGATACAAAACGGCAATTTCGTTATAATCTGCCTCATGAGAACGAACGAGGGACTCAATTTTTCGTGCTACCCGAAGCGCCTCTTCTCGTTCATTAAGATGTTCCATGAACAGGATATACTCTCCATCGATATTATCCGTCCAAAGGGTTTTGGGTAATTGTTTTTGATTTCGTTTGATGATCGAGTCTGCACAACGCAGGATGGCTTTGGTTGAGCGATAATTTTGCTCCAATGGGATTTCCACCGCCTTCTCGTAATCCTGTTTGAAATCCAGAATATTTCGGATATCTGCACCTCTGAAAGAGTAAATACTCTGAGCATCGTCACCCACAACGCAAATATTTTGATGTTGTGCAGCGAGGAGTTTTGTAACCCGGTATTGAGCA
>JAURMN010000051.1 GCA_030830725.1 Balneolales bacterium
GTAGTCTCAGATTGTTGATAATCCATTGTAGCCGAAATCATCGCATCAAGTCTCATATCAGTAGGATCATTTGCACGATCAAAGTAGACACTTCCATCTACCAGTGTCATTTCGTTAATACTATAGATACTCAATGGATCTCCACTCCAAATCGATAAATCTGCATCTTTACCAATTTCAATACTTCCAACTCGATCCTCGATTCCCAACTGAATAGCCGGATTTAGTGTAATCATTTTTAACGCTTCTTCAGGAGAAGTTCCCCCATATCGAACGGTTTTTGCCGCTTCGTGGTTCAAATGTCGAATCAACTCGTTGCTGTCTGAATTGATCGAGGTCACTACCCCATTAGCCTGAAGAATGGCGGCATTATAAGCGGTTGAATAGTAGACCTCAAATTTATAGGACCACCAATCTGCGAAAACAGAAGCCATAGCTCCATGTTTGGCCAATTCTGGTGCAACTTTAAAAGCCTCGTTGGCATGTTGAAACGTATAATTTCGAATTCCGTAATCCTCAAACACTCTTACAAGCATCACGATTTCATCAGCACGATACGAGTGACAATGAACCAATATATTCCCTTCAATAATGTCAGCTAAGACTTCCAGGCGTTCATTTCGTTCCACTGGAACTGGCGGTGTAGAACGTCGAGGATTACGTTCATAGGTAGCTTTTTCACGTAAATAAAAGTCTCTATTTCTTCGATAATCTAGCGCTGCATCAAAGTGATCTCGAATAATTTGCTCCACACCCATGCGGGTTCGTGGCTGAATTCTCGATTCCTGTCCATGCACTCTTGTTGGATTTTCACCCAATGCAAATTTTATAGTCTGAGGAGCACCTTCGAAACGCATTCCATCTTGTGACTGACCGTATCGGAGTTTTAGAGTCGCATTTCGAGCCCCTATGACATTGGCAGATCCATGCATCAGATTAATGGAAGTAACACCTCCAGCTAAGGCTCTGTAGATAGATATATCGTTCGGATCAATGGAATCATACATTGTGATTTCAGAGGTAACGGGATTTGTCCCCTCATTAGTGGCTACCGTATTCAGATGCGAATGAGCATCAATAATTCCAGGCATGATAATTTTACCAGTAGCGTCAATTTCCAGAAGAGTTGAGGGGACAGAAAGATTCTTACCAATTGCTGTGATAATTCCATTCTGGATCAAAATATCTGTCTCTTCAAGATCCCCATTTGTAATCGTTTTAACAGTTCCATTGCGTATTACTACGGATCCTCGATCCACTTGTGCAAAAAGCTCAGAAGGCTGAAATGCGATCAAAGCTAAAAAAAGAATCATCGTTAGGATTATCATAGAAGCTGTGTTTTGAGTGGATTTACAGTGCAAAAGATTCATGTTAAGAAGACTCTTTTTAGAATTAGGATTAATCTGTGGCATGAGTTTATTCCTTCCATTCCATTACATCACCCTTCGCTACCGTCATTATAACTTTTGATTTATCCGCTGTGAATTCATCTGAAAAAACGGAGAAAGAAGCTATTCCGCCTTCAGAAAGGGTGCCAAGTCTATCTCCAACACCCAAAATAGTCGCATTAGATTGGGTCATCATAAACAAGAGCTCTTCGGCGGATAGGTTTCCATGTTCCAGTAAAAGTAACAGGTTCTCTCTCCAGTCTTTTAGTGAAGTCCCATAACCAGCAAACCCAAGTTGAACTCCAGAATTTTTTAATACAGATAGAGAATTCACATGAGTTAACCATGCTTGTTTTTGTCTCATCTGAAAGAGTCGTTCCTCTTCGATTTTCCACTGTGGGCGAGTTTCAGGTAATTCGTCTTCTTTACCCTCATTTTTAAGTGTGTCAGTTTGGATATCCGTACTGTATCGAGTCTCATTTTTCATCCAGTCAGACTTTTTTGGTACAAAAAAAGTGGAAAGTACAGGGATATCTCTTCTGAGTATTTCGGGAGCCCATTCAGATATATTTTCACCAGTTACCAGAACAGCTTTAAATCCAAACTCATCTTGCAGAGTAAAGAAACGATCCAGATCCTCTGCTTGTTTCAAGTAGAAATAAAGGGGTTCTTCGCCGCTAAGAATCGAAATCAGCGACAAGAGCACGGGATCATGGTCAGGAACCGGAAGAGATGCACCCGTCCTGTTTTGAGAAAATTGAAGATGTTCACGCAAGGCGATCGCCTCGTAAAATAATTGTCTTAATTTTGCTATGACGGCCATATCCGTTGAAGGATAAGCCCGATCTGTCCAACCTCCTCCTGCTCCCTCAAGTTGAAAAAGGCGACCACCTGATCGATACAAATTGGATGCTTCTAACTCTTCATCAAGCAAAAAGAACTCAACTCTTCCAGGTAACATCCTTCCTTTGGGAACCAAATTTCCAGATGTAAATCCGTTTTTGAGTGCATTTATATACTCAGTTGAGGTTCTTACATGAGTCTCAGAGGCTCTTCTCTCGGGTCTGATTCCTGCACGAACATATGTTGGCATCCCTGGAGTTGTTTTTGGCTCATCACTCCACTCTTCCGCAGGGCTTCCCCAGGTATTTAAGGCATCGATAAATCCGGGATAAACATGCAAGGAATCTCCCCCATCGATCGTAAAGGCATCAAAGGGAATTGAAACATCAATACCCATTTCCTGAATCACCCCGTCTCTCCAAACAAGCGTACCCGAAGAAATAGGTGCCTGACCAACCCTATGAACCGTGACATTGGTAAGAGCGTAAGCGGGTGGAAGATCTTGTGAAATAACTTGATTTGAAATAGGAATAAATAAAAAGAAAATGCTGATGCGCATAAAGATGCGCCGAGCAGATGATACAGAGTGTAGCATATGATATTATGTTTAAGCCTCAGACATTATGGCAAGGAGCAGATATATGATGCTCCAATGGTAGTAGTGAAAAATAGTAATTCAATGTAAACTTTCTGACGAGATTTGGTTTTTTTTATAATTGGCTTAAATATCCAATAAGGGACAGTATCTTTCAAGACAATTAATTAGATGATTTCATTCAAAAACTGGATAAAAAAGGTGGTTAACAATGAAGGAACTGTTTAATCCAAAAAGGTTTTATATTTTTTTTCGGTTAGTTTTCATTCTGACATCTGCATTCCTAGTTACGACTTCAATTTCATTTGCTCAACCTTCCCAACGGTCAAAACGCACCGACGCAAATCAACTAGACAAGAAAGCATGGCTTGAGGCTGATTTTATTCAGTTACCTGATAGGGATCAGACCTCTCGTATACTCATGCCCTTTGTTTTGGATAAAGGGCGATTAGGCTTTGAGAGAATGGCGGAAGGTGACCGCTATGTGGCTGAATTTGACTTAATCCTGTCACTGTATCGAGTATCTGATTCAAAAAGGGTTGCAGATCGTGATTTGAAAGCTGAAAATAGAATTCTGGAAGAGACGAAATCGTATCGAATCCTGATTTCAGAAGAAGAGAGAAGTTCACAATTGAGTAGTGAATATTACGATTATTTTGAGATTTCACTGTCTGAAGAAGAGATTCAGGGCCCTTTGATTGCCATTGTTGAAAAAATTGAGCCCGGTGGAGATCCTCAGCAAATTCGAATCCCGCTCACAAATAATTTGACGGCTTCAACTCAGGTAGTAACACTGCGACAAGGGGCCAAAGTCGACTCTCTGGTTTTACTTAATCAGGGCAATCAAGTTACCTACGGAGAAGATTTTGATTTGCTAATCCTATTTCGTCCCGAGAAGATCCTAGAGATTACGCAAAATACTGAGGAGGATATCGAACCACTTGTGAATCTAAAAATCAGTTCTAAAAACAGTTTAAATACCTATTTTTATCATGATCAACCTTTGAATCTTTTTTCCGCTATTGAATCCTCTTCAGATGATAGATCTGCTATTAGGCTATCCATACTCCCAGTCACTAATTCTAATAATCAATCATGGGGATATCTATTAATAGATGTTCCAGGATTATCCCTAGCGAATGAGACTATTGAAGTACTTATATCACCGAGCGATTCCGTAAATCAAAATCAAGTGGAGATCGGGATAACCCATACAATTCAATCCTTATGGCCGCAGATTCCTTCCTCACTTTTGAGACTTGATCTTGCACTCGATCGGTTATCTTTCATCCTATCCGAAAGCCAAGTTTCGGAAATGAAAAAAGGGAATCGTGAAGAACGCACCCGCGCCTTTTATACCTATTGGACTCCAAGGGACCCGACACCAGACACCCATTACAACGAATTGATGGTCGAATATTACAAAAGGATTGACCGCGCAAATCAACGATTTTCAACTCCATCGAACTCCGGGATCGAAAGTGACCAGGGAAAGCAATTTATCCGGTTGGGTGAACCTGATAAGATTGAACGCTTGTTCCCTGCTAACAGTCCGTCACTTGAGCTTTGGTTCTACCCTTCTTTTATGCTGACATTTGAAGCGACTTCAGGTTTCGGTGATTACAAATTAATTGAACGTAAAGCTTTATGAGGGTTTCGATCACAATGGGAGATCCCACAGGGATCGGTCCGGAAGTCATTTTAAAGGCACTTTCCATACTTCCCGATCACAACCACTCCTATATCGTTTATGGTCATCGGCCGTCATTTCAAATACCTAGACTTGATAAATTGTCACTCGAAAGACAGTTTTTTGAAATTGTCCCTAGCATAAGCTACGTAAGTAAGCCCGGAAAATTTTTTATTGAAACAACTCAAGATGGAGAAATAACTCAACCTATCAATCCTGATTCGGCACTATCGGGGCAATTGTCTATTAGGGCATTGGAATTGGCATCTGAAGATTTGATTCAAGGAAACTCGGATACACTAGTCACAGCTCCGATTTCAAAAAAAGCGATACATGATGCAGGGTTTACTTTCCCCGGGCATACCGAGTATCTTGGATATTATTTTGGTGCCGAGAAAGTAATGATGATGCTTGTTCATCAAAAACTTAAAGTCGCGCTTCAAACCATTCATATTCCTCTTTCTGAAGTATCTAGCCTTCTCTCATCTGAAAATCTTATTTCAACACTTCAATTTTTGTACAAAACATTGAGAGTTGATTTTGCAATCTCTGATCCTATAATTGATGTTTTAGGATTGAATCCACACGCTGGGGATCAAGGGGTGCTGGGAAATGAAGAACAGACTCTACTTCTACCTGCAATAGAGCAAGTGCGTTCCAGTGGAGTAACTATTGGAGGTCCTTACGCCGCAGATGGGTATTTTGCTCGAAATTCTTGGAAAAAAGCAGACGCAGTTCTGGCTATGTATCATGATCAAGGATTAATTCCCTTTAAGATGTTAGATGAAGGCGCAGGAGTAAATATGACAGCTGGACTACCCTTTGTCCGCACTTCACCTGATCATGGTACTGCATTTGATATCGCTAATAAAGGAATTGCATCCGCAAAATCCATGATGATGGCGATTCAACTGGCGGTAAACCTGACGGAAAACAGAATCTCTCATGATCACAATCACCTTCCATCCTAATGAAAAAATCTGGCTTCGTTAACAGATATCCTGAATACTCGTTTCTGGCTGCATACTATGATGAGATTATGAAGGATGTGGATTACGAAGCGTGGGCTGAATTCTTGGATGATGTAATACAAATTCATCATCCAAATGCTTTTCAGATTCATGAAATATCATGTGGAACCGGTTCAATATTAATTGAACTGGATCGATTTGGAAGCTATCGCCTTAGTGGTAGTGACAAATCGGAACACATGGTACAGGTAGCGCAAACGAAGTCAAATACTTATGATTCAAATCTTCAAATTTTTAAAGACGATTTTCTCCATCTGACGAATTCTGGATCATACGATGTCGTTTTATCCGCATTTGACAGTCTAAATTACATTTTAGATCCGAACGACTTTGGTGCTTTATTATCAAGTGTACGACAAATACTGGCCCCGGGTGGATTATTTATTTTTGATTTTACAACTCCCGCTCATTCTGAAGCCTCAATTGAATGGTTAGATCATGAAAAAATCTA
>JAURMN010000052.1 GCA_030830725.1 Balneolales bacterium
ATTCAAAGAAATCAGCCGTTCTACCAGCAAATTCCAGGTATTTGTTGTAATTGGCAGCATCCCCCGGGACACGAACATCCTGCCAGAACTCCTCACGAAGACTACGAATCTGCTCGATAGCCTTTTGAAGATCTTTTTCATTTCGGGTGATCCCGATGTTGTCCCAAACAATTTTTCCTAAGGAACGATGGAAATCCACTACAGTACGAGAGCCCTTGATGCTGAGCAGTTTATTGATTTGTTTCTGCGCTGCATCCTCTGCTTCGGAAAAGGCTTCATGGGTAACATCGGCTTTCACCGGTCCGGCATCGGCCAAATAATTTCCAATCGTAAACGGAATCACAAAGTACCCATCGGCCAGACCCTGCATCAGTGCACTGGCTCCAAGTCGGTTTGCCCCATGATCAGAAAAGTTCGACTCCCCGGTCGCAAATAAGCCTGGAATACTGGTCATTAAATTATAATCCACCCATAGACCTCCCATGGTGTAGTGAACAGCCGGATAAATCTTCATCGGTGTTTTATAAGGATTTTCTCCGGATATGTTCTCGTACATATCAAAAAGGTTTCCGTACTTGGCTGAAATGACATCCTCTCCGTCTCGTTTAATTGCATCACGGAAGTCGAGGTAAACCGCCAATCCTGTTTCACCAACGCCAAGTCCTTCATCGCACACCTGCTTCGAATTCCGTGAAGCCACATCACGTGGCACCAGGTTTCCGAAGCTTGGGTAACGCTCTTCCAGATAATAATATCGATCGGCTTCGGGGATATCACCGGGAGCGCGGGTATCACCTTTCTTACGAGGCACCCATACACGACCATCGTTTCGAAGAGACTCACTCATCAAGGTCAATTTTGACTGATAATCGCCTGAAACAGGAATACAGGTCGGGTGTACCTGTACAAAACTTGGATTTGCAAAGAGCGCGCCTCTCTTGTGAGCACGCCAGCTAGCTGTCACATTTGAGTTTTTGGCATTGGTTGACAGATAAAATACATTCCCATAGCCTCCAGTCGCCAAAATCACGGCGTCAGCAATATGACGTTGAAGCTCACCCGTAACTAGGTCTCGGGTAATAATTCCACGAGCCACCCCATCAATAAGAACCACATCCAACATCTCCTGGCGTGGGAAATAATTGACTTTCCCGGCGTGTACCATTTTCATCATAGCCTGATAGGCACCAAGCAACAGCTGCTGTCCTGTTTGTCCACGCGCGTAGAAGGTTCTGGATACTTGAGCTCCCCCAAATGAACGGTTATCCAAATATCCACTGTACTCGCGTGCGAATGGTACGCCTTGGGCTACAGCCTGATCGATAATGTGGTTGGAGAGAGTAGCCAGTCTATACACATTGGCTTCTCGGGAACGATAATCGCCCCCTTTGATGGTATCATAAAACAGACGCCAGACACTGTCCCCGTCATTTTGGTAATTTTTGGCTGCATTTATCCCACCCTGTGCTGCAATACTATGAGCACGACGTCCGGAATCCTGAATACAAAATGTCGAAACTTTATACCCTAATTCAGCTAATGAGGCCGATGCTGCTGCCCCTGCCAACCCGGTTCCCACCACAATCAGATGGTGTTTACGCTTATTGTTGGGCGAAACGAGTTTGATCTCATTTAGATGTTTTGACCACTTTTCTTCGAGTGGACCAGATGGGATTTTAGAGTCAAGAATCATAATGGATCGGAATTTATACTCAAAAAAATGTTCGAAAGCGAATCATTAACGTTATCAGTTACTTTTGTGTCTAATCTGCTAAATAATGCATGGAAAAGACACAATCGTGGCGCAATTAATACTGTATGAAAGACCCTTCGCCACCGGTGAAATAGATGTACAAGGGGATAGATAAAAATCCAACTGCCAACAAGAAAGCGACGATTGTACCGATTGTGTAAATCATGGACGACATCGCTTTATTCCTCATGGTCAGAGAGGTAAAAGAGCTCCATATCCCATGTCCAAGATGCAGACCAAGCAGAATCATCACAAAGGTATACCCAAAAGCCCAGGCAGGTTGCATAAATGTATCGATCACAAGCGTTTTCAGATCTCGTGCTTCTGCGCCCGTACTAAGTGTCACAATGTCTGTATCCCCGAATTTGAACATTCTCACGTGGGTAATCACAAAGATCAAGAGGACCACACCGGTGAAGATCATACTACGAGAGCTAAGCGTTTGACGGCTCGGTCCCCCTTTGGAGCTGTAAACATGATATTTCTGGGGACGAGCTTTCTTACGATTCCACCAAATCGAGGTTCCGATATAAGCATGAATCACAAATACAGCAATGAGTCCGATTTCTGCTGCAATGAGCAATCCACCTAAATTCTCCAAAAAGTACGCATAGGTGTTAAACGCATCCGGCTCTCCAAACAGCGTAAAGTTTCCGAGCAAATGAACAATCACAAAAATAGTGAGGGAAATCCCTGTAATTCCAGTGAGGAGTTTGCGCCCTACTTGTGAATTGAGGGCATTAAGCAGCTTAGGCATAAGTGAAACGTATAAGTGAAACAAGACGTTAAGGTGTAATCAACTCCTTCCCGGGAATAATGAGATCTATGACCCCATTGAAATCATTCCTGCAATCATGGAACGGATTCCCAAAAAAAAGGACTTAAAAGCTCCAGGAAAACCCTATTTTTAGCAAGGGTAAAAATCGGTTCTTTTTGCCTTAAAGGCAAGATTGTTTTGCCCTAAAAACATCATAAATCGCATATTTTTCATGAAAATTTACACGAAACAGGGAGACAGCGGTGAAACTTCTCTCTTTGGTGGGAAACGAGTTCTTAAATCCTCTCCACGGATTGAGGTATATGGGACGGTAGATGAATTAAATTCCATTATCGGAATCACAGTTGCTGCCGAACCAAGCCCGAGGGGGTTAGAAATCCTGAATGAACTTCAAAATCAACTGTTTTTCCTTGGAGCTGACCTGGCTACTCCGACTGATTCCAAACAGCAGGTAGCCCGAATTAAGGCTTCACATGCTCATAAACTCGAAGAGTGGATAGATGAACTCGATGCCATCAACCCGCCACTCCGCCAGTTTATCTTACCCGGTGGAACCCGTGCAGCGGCCTCTCTCCACCTGGCTAGAACCATTTGTAGACGTGCTGAACGGGCTGCCATTGAGTGTATGAGTCTTGACCCGATCAATGAGGATGCGATAGTGTATTTAAACAGACTCTCCGATCTGCTTTTTGTAATGGCAAGGTATGAAAATACGGCGGCGAATCATCCTGAAACGCCGTGGAATCCATCATTACAAGTCGATTAATCAAGAAACCATGTCTAATGAACTGATTGTTTCGATTTCCGGAATTCGCGGGGTTTTTGGCCCCGGATTAAACCCGGAAAACCTGACCTCGTTTGCAGCGGCTTATGGCCTATGGATTCGAAAAACACGTGATGAGGATTCGCGAGAGAGTTCCCCTGCTCAAAGCTCAATCGATGCCGACTCATCGTCCCCTACCATCGTAGTTGGTCGTGATACACGTCAAACCGGTCCGATCTGCAATCAAATTGTGACAGCTGCTCTCAATGCCGTCGGATGTAACGTGATTCAACTCGGTATTGCTCCTACCCCAACCGTGGCCATGGCGGTGCTCGATCACAAAGCTGATGGCGGAATTATCCTTTCTGCAAGCCATAACCCGGCTCAATGGAATGCCTTGAAACTACTTAATGCCAAAGGTGAATTCCTGGATGCACAGGAAGGAGCTGAGATTTTGATCTTGAACGATAAGATTTCGGCTAAAACTATAAATCCGTGGGTCGCTCACACACAAATCGGCCATGAAACGCCTTATCACGATGCCATCCAGCGCCATATTCAGGCCATTCTGGACCATCCATTGATCGATCGCGACAAAATTGCCTCGAAATCGTTCAGGGTATCGGTTGATGCGGTAAACGGAGCAGGATCGGAGGCAATTCCCATGCTCTTAGGAGCCCTTGGGGCACAAGCCGTGCCACTGTTTTGTACGCCGGATG
>JAURMN010000053.1 GCA_030830725.1 Balneolales bacterium
AATCTGGTATCTGATTGATCCAAATTATCTTCAGAATTACATCGAGTCGATGGTTGCCAACTTTGAGGCCATGGGACTTCCTGATGAAGCGTTAGATGCGCAGACCGATCAACTCATGCAGGCTCAAACGTTTGCAGGCGTTCTGAAACAATCCGCAATCTCCATGGTCTTTTTGGCCCTTTTTAATTCACTCACCGCGATGCTGGGAGTTCGGTTTTTCGGTGAAAAAAAGGATGAACTTTAAATAGGATCTTTTTATACGATGAATGGGGAACCCGTACCATTTACCGCTTCTTGGGCAAGGAGAAATGGATTTTCAGATGCTGGTCTGGCACTGATCTGGCTTTTACTTGCCTTTATGCTTTTCCAATTTACTGCCGGAATTGTAGCGATTGCTCTCATCATGGCCCGAGGGGAACTTGCCTCTCCGGCAGACATGATGGCGGCCATGGAAAGCAATATGGATCTCGTTTTTATTGGCAATTCGGTGGGCCAAATTCTCTTTTTGGGAACTGTAACACTCTTCATTACGAGAATGCACACGGATTCCGAACTTTCGATCACGCGGTATGTTCGAATAAATCGTCCACTTCCGATGTATCTGGTAGCAGCGGTAGTGTTGTTTCTGGTGGTTCAGCCCTTGATTTGGTTTTTGGGATACCTGAACGGACTTCTTCCTATACCTGATTTTTTTACGGATCTCCAGCAAAGCCAATACGAGATGATTGAACGATTTCTCTCTGAGCAAGATTCTGTGCTTCCAGCGCTGTTTAATATTGCCGTAGTGCCTGCAATTTGTGAAGAGATTTTGTTCAGGGGATACCTTCAGCGCTCCTTTGAGAGAAGTTTTAAAATGTCGACGGCGATACTCGTATCCGGTGTTTTATTTGGTCTGTATCACGTGCAATTACAGAATCTGATGCCGCTGGCAACCTTGGGTGTCCTCTTAGCGCTGCTGACCTGGATGAGCGGTTCTCTCTGGCCTGCCATCGTGGCCCATTTTATTAATAACGCCGGCGCTGTGATTACACTCAGGTATTTCCCGGAGAGTATGGTTTCCGAAATGGGAACAGCACAGGCACCCCCGATTTGGCTTCTTTTGTGTAGTGCCGTTCTGACAGCCGGGATAATCTATCTTTTATTTACCTTTCATCATGTTCAATCCTCCAAAACCACAACAGATTGACGGATGGGTTTGCGTTCTGGAACGCGGCACCGAGTTGGAAGTGCACCTGGAAGCAAATTTCCTCAAAAATGAGGGGATCCCAGTCCATATTTTATCCAAACGAGATACAGCGTACAGTCTGACCATCGGCGAAATGTCTTCGGTATATCTCTACGTACCGGATGAATATCAGCAAAAAGCCCTGGATCTTCTCGATTCGATCAACACTTCTGAAGAAGATGAATAATTTTGCCCAAAGGGTAATTTTTGCGGTTCCAGCGGCTGTTTTATTTCTTGGGATCACCTGGTTTGGGGGATGGATATTTCATATTGTTTGTGCTCTGATTGCGCTTGTGATCACACTGGAAATGATTCATCTCTATCCAGGGCAGGAAGTGCCATTTCGGAATTCATTCACCCTTCGCGAAAGAATGCCACCTCTTCTGCGGATTTCGGGAGCTTTTGGCACGGCGATGCTTGTACTTGGTACCACACCGATGCTGCATCTGAACATTTACGTCGCATTGGGAACCGTTCTGTTGATAATAGCGTATGCATTTGTGCAAGGATCCCGATTGGAGCCTGTGATTTTTACAGTGCTTTCAGGGTTGTATCCGGCGGCTGCTTTTCGGTTTTTAATACAAATGCGAGATACAGAGGTTTCTGCAGAAGGATTTTTCTTGCTCTTTATTCTATTTATGTGTGTTTGGGGGAATGATGTCTTCGCCTACCTCGGCGGTAAATGCTTTGGAAAACATAAAATGGCACCTGCAATTAGTCCCGGAAAAACCTGGGAGGGATTCGCCAGTGGATTCGCAGGGTCTGCAATAGGTTTTTTTCTGGTGGTATGGATTAGTTCTTTGACGGATCTTGCCCCAATTACGTACGCTTCTGTTGAGAATGCATCACTGGTATCCCTGTGGCCGGTGATTCTTTTGACCAGTATCTTCGGACCCATTGGAGATCTGCTGGAGAGTCGGCTAAAGCGCAAAAAAGGGGTGAAAGATTCAGCCAGCATATTACCTGGGCATGGAGGGTTTTTTGACCGGTTTGACGCGATGATCCCCAGTATTCTAGTGGTTTGGGCTTATTATAAGTTATGGTTGTTTTTGGGCTAAAGGGTGCTGGAAATTCACAGTGAATATGCGTAGATCAGAGGAAACCATTCAGATTGGCGAGCAGGAGTTTCAGCTCTACACCGAAATCGTGGAGTTGCGACTAAAACATCCCTTCACGCTCTCAAGGGGGACAAAAGAGATCGTTCCCAATGTGTTGATTACGGTAGAAGCTAACGGATTCATCGGAATGGGTGAAGCCGGTCCAAATGCCCGGTATGGAGAGTCGGCAGAGCGGGTTCAGCAGGTGATTCAGAAACTCGCTGAAGAGAATGTACGACTTTGGGATGGGAGGTTTATTCCAGCGGTTCAGGACATGTCGGCTAAGTTGGGACTTCCTGAACAACGATCGGCGGCACTTGCTCTGGAAATGGCCTGGTTGGATTGGGAAAGCAAACAGGTAGGGCAATCTCTTCGGGACTTTCTTGGGATTGAAGCCGTTGAAACCGGTCCGTCATCCTATACAATAGGTCTGGATACTCCTGAAAAGATGGCAAAAAAAATTTTAGATCGCCCTGGAGCCCTTTTTTTAAAGATCAAATTGGGGATGGATCCAGAGGAGGATAAGCAGATTATTCGGCAAATTCGGGAGGCTTCATCCGTACCTATTCGTGTGGATGCCAACGAGGGGTGGACAGATCTTAAAACGGCGATGCAGATGGTTGAGTTTTTAGCGGAGGAGGGGGTTGAGCTGGTTGAACAACCGATGCCTTCATCGATGGACTCTTTCATGCCTGAACTCAGGGCGATGTCCCCACTTCCCTTAATCGCAGATGAATCTTTGTCAGTTACAGGAAGTCTTAACTTAGACAGGCTGTCGGAGAGATTCCATGGGATTAACATTAAGCTCATGAAAATCGGTAGTATACGAGGGTCTCTTTCGCTCCTTCAGGCAGCTCAGGAGCGTGGAATGAGTGTTATGTCCGGATGTATGATTGAAAGTTCATTAGGCATTGCTGCCGGAGCTTTGGTAGGGGTTCAGGCTGATTATGTGGATCTTGATGGTCATCTCCTAATCACGAATGACCCGGTTAAGGGTCTCCTCACACATACGGACGGGAGAATTACACTTTCGGATAAGCCGGGTTTTGGGGTGATCCGGGTGCTGGACTGAGTCTAGGGATGCATCCAATTTTGAAAAGAGTCGAGTCTTCGCGTGCATCTCTCCGGAAAAATAAGTCTTAAAGAACGCTGAGACCCACTTTATCGGTTACACCACCATGGAAAATGAAAAACGAATCTTACTCACTGGAGCTACGGGATTTATTGGCACTCTTCTCCGGGATCAGCTCTTAAAAGAAGGTCACTTTATAACGATTGTGACTCGAAATCCTCAGAGGTATCGGGCGGCGCAAACCAAAAACCAGCAGTTTATATCGTGGGATGAGACTTCACTTATCGAGGGAGTCCGCGGTCAGGACGTGGTGATTCACTTAGCCGGAGAGAGCATAGCCGGGGGTCGATGGAGTGATGAAGTAAAAAAACGAATCTATGACAGCCGTATTCAGACCACGCAAAAACTCGTGTATGCGTTTCAATCTGTAGGGAAGGATCAGCGCCCCGCATTATTTATTTCGGCTTCTGCGGTGGGCATTTATGGGAATCAAGGCAATTCGCATCTTCCTGAATCCGCCTCGAAGGGGAGTGATTTTTTGAGTCGGGTTTGTATCGATTGGGAAAAAGAAGCCGTTAAAGCCGAAGCCTTGGGAATTCGCGTGGCCATCCCTCGAATCGGGATTGTGTTAGGTGAAGGTGGTGGAATCCTCGATAAAATGGTTTTGGCATTCAAGCTTTTTGCCGGTGGACCTGTTGGATCCGGTCGACAGTATCTTCCTTGGGTCCACATTCTGGATGTATGCAAAGGTCTTCAATTTCCAATACAAGCGGCGGAGCTTCAGGGTCCCTACAATCTGTGTGCTCCTGACCCTGTGACGATGAAAGAGTTTGCGGCGGCGATGGGACGAGTGATGCATCGTCCATCTATGTTTAAAGTTCCAGGATGGGCCTTGAAACTTGGGCTTGGTGAGGCGGCCGAGCCTATTACAGCCAGTTTAAGGGCTATTCCGAAAGTCTTACTAGAGCACCAATTTTCGTTCGAATTTTCAGATCTGGAAGAGGCATTGGCCGATTTATTGTAATGTCCAACAACGCAATCCCTCACGTGTCAGTGCAATTAGTTCTATCCGTTGGTCCAGATCCAAATCCGTAAAAACTGGATACTGCATTCCATTTGCAGGCAGATCTAGCATTCGTTCGGACGTGGCTATTGTCCAGGCAAAAAGACGCCCAAATCTTCCTGTGGAAACCAGTTCAGGTAATTGATCACGATTAAGATCCTGAATCGATATGGGGGAGAACTCCGAGATCTCCTGACCCATATTCTGAATGAAGCGTAACCCCCCGTCCAGGTTATAGAGATACAGGCTACCCTCAGGGCTTGCCGCAAAAACTAGATCTTCGCGGAGGGTCATTTGAGCAGATTCAAGTGAATCTCGTTCAGAAGCACTCAAGGAAGCAATGACTTCAGGAGTTAAGGTCTGAATTGCGGGAATTCTAATTTGCTGATTTGGCACAAACCTTGGCTTGCCGAGGATTCCACTCTGAGAAATGAGGAGTCTATTACGTTGACCAGCTAACGGACGGCCAGTCCCTCCAGAGTCTTCTTGTCTTGTGTCTGCTCCAGCTCTTGCAGACATCCCTTCCATGGAAAACGCGTCCAATAACAGAACGGATCCCCCTTGAGTAGCCAGTAGCAGTTGTCCGTCGGGCATGGACACCGGCTCACTCGAAAAAGGCTCCATTTCAAAGTATGGATACCCCGGTAAAAGTTCGCCTTTACCCGTCCATCCGTGAAGCGTGTTCTGGGAAACGGCAAAGATGCTGGTTGAACCATTATGAGAGTAGAGCAGTGGGGCTCCGGTAATCGTGCTGTTCATCGTTTGTGGCCAACCCGTCACAGGTACACCTCTTGCCTGAAGGACATGTACCTTACGATCCGCGGTGGATAAAAGAAGCTCTGGGAGTCCGTTTCGGGTAATATCGGCAACCACTAATGGGGAAACAATTCGCTCTTGAAGGCGAATCGGGAATCCAGGAAGTCGATTCCCATTTTGATCCCACCCATAAATAGAGGATCCGGCTGCCTGAAGTAATACGTTTTGTCGTGTACCATACCAATCATATGCAACGGGACTGCCCAAGGGGGTATCGGCTCCCGTTGATAATTGCAAAATACTGGTTCCATCTGCGGCCAGGACTACTACGCTGCCATTTACAGTGCTAAAAATGATTTCAGGGCGCTCTGAGCCCCCCATATTGGCAAAGATTGGAATACCGCTGAGTTCAACATCCGGCAGGGGGTACACCCAAAGTTCGCGATAAGGTTGTATCTCTTCGGCCGTTGAGGTCGCAGAGAGAAGAACCTGGACAGGATCTGTGAGTTCTTCGCGAGTACCAATAAGGGTATATTTTCCACTCCGACGCAGAAACTCCAGGGCTTCGAATCCCTCTGTGGTTCTTCCGGTCTGTAACCAGGGAGTAATGAACGGGAAGAAACGTTCGGAGCGCAATGAGGCGATAAAACTCACTCTTCGGCCATAGGAATCCATTTGTGTGAGATAATCGGGATGAAACCGGAGTACATTCCGACGAGAGGCATCATCACGAACACTTTCTGTTAATCCTGCCCGAGTTGAAACCACAACCGCATCCTCAAAAAGATCGAGGTAAAACCGTTCACCCGGGGCGAAGTCTGCTCCTGTCAGATAGCGAGCGATTTCAGGCTCATCCACGACATACAGTCGACCTTCAATCGCCGCCTGACCCATGGCTACCATTTCATTCAGAACTCTGCGCAGTGCGGATGGATTCTGCAGGGATCGAAGATAAATGACCTCACTACCCGCCTGAAATCCAGATTCGGCCAGTCCCACAAAAGCGATTTCGCTGGATGGTGCATTTCGTAAATCATCCAAGAGTGATGGTTTTCGCGTTACAATAGCCAGTTCTGAAAAAATCGAATCTACCAATGCTTCGTTCACGTTTGAAGGAATCCGAAGAATGGAGTATGCAGCCGCATTATTCGTGATATATCGATCCAGTTTAAGCTCTTCAGCTCGACCGGTGAGTCGCTGGGTGAGGTGACCTGTCACAGAGTCAGAAAAGTGTACTTTACCGCTCATTGTCCACCCAGATCCGTTGGAAGAACCGGATGCCCTGGATGCCTTTGATGTGGCGGTAGTCGCCTTAGGAGTTTCCCGTAATAAAACCGGATCAACACCATCAAACGCATTGGATAGTGTGGGATGAAACAGAACATTGCTAAACGTAGATGCCCAATCATCCATCATATCCGGATTCAGAATCACATCTCCAGGGCGTAAGGTTTCCGGCGAATAAAAACCAAAACCCATAGACTGGTCCGAATGGCTTTGTCCGGATCGCATCACAAATTTTTCGACAGATCTGGGTGAGGCAGACAGAACTAGGATATCTCCAATGGTGGCTATATAGAGGTTGTTTTGATCAGTAGCTCCCCCTAAGATGTGAATTCGAATTCCGTTGAATTGATAATGATTCTGGCGGAGCTGGATGGTTTCCACAGGAAGTGAAAAATCACCCTCTTGGAGCGTGCCTTTTAACAGGGATTCACTATCCGTCGAAAAGATCCACACCGGTGAGATTCCCGTGGCAACATCCGCCATCAAAACAACTCCAAGATAGGGGGCATTGGGTGCGTAATTCGTTCCGGATACAGGCTGTCTGAACAGACCCGCTGATTCCGATTGTGGAACCATTTGTGAGGTCTCGCCTTCAGCAGGAAGATACAGAGCGATGGCATCTTCAGGGATCAGTAACGTCCAACGATCTTCAAAAGAGCCTGAACACCCGGCTACTACCGTCACCAAAAGGAAGAGAAAAACGTTTTTCAAAGGGAATATGAGCAGTTGATTAGGAAATAATTACGAGTAAATATGATACGAACTCTGACTTAATTTCGTTATGGAATCTGGATTTCATCCAACTTTTTCATTTAACTTCAAACGGTTGATCAACTGAAAAGCGTATCTGAATGGCAGAAATGGTTACACATCCTCTTTTTTATTGGATCGTCGGACTTTTTGCGTTAGCCTCCACCCTGCTCTGTTTATACAGTATTGGCAACGCTTTGCGCTTACGTAATGTTCGACTCTCATGGAATGCGGGGCGTGTTTTAGGATATCCTCTATTTGCATCCTTGTTTCTGCTATCCATGGCAGCCATTACCCTCATCAGTATCTCCCAACAAGAAACGCTGGTGTACTCTCTTGTAATCGGATATTCCTGGATAGGGATCAATTGGTTTGTGTCAAGCTATCTCGCTTCCAAAAAATACATTACCGATCACGGGATTGTGAAGAATATCAACGAGCCCTCTCAAACCGTTGCTTGGCATCAGATCGTGGATTATGTTCACCACACGGAATCGAATCGAGGCGGATTTACCTTCTTTTTTCGCGAAACCAATGATCGCGGGAGCTTGATCGGACCCGTGTTCCGGATGGAACTTTCGGTTCCAAAAGAAAAAATGGAACCCTTTCAATCGATTTTATCGTTGAAAGTGCACGACAAGAAATACCCGCACAGAGAGATTCGGGAGCTTCAAAACACAAAATAACCTCTCTTTCGTTGACCTTTCAGACCGACTCTTTTACCCTACCGAAAAAAAAGGAACGTGAATCTGCCATTTTGGTTGGATTAGCCACGCAGCAGACACCGTTGGCCAAGGCCAAGGAGTACTTGGATGAATTGGAGCTACTTGCTGACACTGCTGGGGCGGATACCCTATCCAAACACCTTCAGCAGAGATTTTCACCCGATGTTTCCACCTATACAGGGAAAGGTAAACTACACGAAATCGCCACAGAGGCTGAAGCACTCCAGGCAGATTTGGTCATTTTTGATGATGAGCTCACGGGTTCCCAAATCCGTAACATCGAAAAAATTGTCAAGCGCAAGGTACTAGATCGAACCGGGCTCATTTTGGACATATTTGCGTTTCGTGCCAAATCAACGGCCTCTCGCAATCAGGTCGAACTGGCTCAGCTTCAATATCTTTTACCACGCTTGACCCGTTTTTGGACTCACTTGTCACGGCAATCAGGAGGGATCGGAACGAAAGGGCCGGGGGAAACTCAAATCGAAACCGACCGTCGTTTGATCGGGCGCCGAATCGCCACGTTGAAGGAAAATCTAGAGCGCATTGACCGACAACGGGCCACGCAGAGCAAGCGTCGCCAGGATCTGCATCGTATTGCCCTGGTCGGATATACCAACGCCGGCAAGTCGACCTTGATGAATCAGCTCACTGAAACCGATGTCCTTGCCGAAGACAGGCTTTTTGCCACACTGGACTCTACCGTGAGACGCTGGCAGCTGTTCAATCGGACAGTACTGCTTTCTGACACCGTAGGGTTTATTCGCAAACTCCCTCACCATTTGGTAGAAAGTTTCAAATCCACGCTTGATGAAGTGCGCGATGCCGATTTGCTATTGCACGTGGTAGATGCCGGTTCAGTATCCTGGGATGAACACATTGAAGTAGTGGAGAAAACCCTGGAAGAGTTGGGAGCGGCCGATAAACCGGTGTGCCTGGTGTTTAATAAAGTGGACTCTGTCGACGAAATACGCCTTCAACAGCTACGTCAAGCCTACCCCGATGCAAAATTTGTTTCCGCCGAACGGGGTATTGGGATGGATCAACTTCGGAAAGCGATCGACTACCATATCGAGAAGGCGTATCATCCGTTTTCGGTAACCATTCCCCTGTCGGAATATAATCGTGTAATCGAACTTAGACGTGTTGCAGTTATTGAAAACGAATCGTATGATGAGACAACCATAACGCTTTACGGTAGAATCGACATGCGATATGACCGATTGATCGAGGAAATGTGTTAGGAATCTGTTTTGAAACCCTTTTAATAAGGCCGGTTCATCACACTCATGAATGAACATCTTCACATCCTTACGGAAACGGATCTGGTGACAGGAGTCGAGCTACATTCCGGGCAGACTCTGGCTGATGCGGAACAGATAGTTTCGACTTCAGTTCTGGGTACATCGGACTATCGAGCAGTCGACAGAGAGCAAGATTGGGTTGAGGGACCTCTTGAGGCAATTCCCTTATTGGAATCCGCTACGTCTAGGCGATTGCTTGGGCACGTTCCTTTGAGTGATCTGAAAGAGTGGATCATGGCTCATGATTCGGAAACGCCACTGTCTCAGCTGGCGGTGATATACCGTACTCCTGTACGGATCTTGGACTCTTACATTATGGTATGTCGGCAGTTCTTGCAGAGCCATATGATGCATCTTTCCGTGGTGGATTCCGAAGGTGATTATCTGGGGGAAGTTACGCGAAACAGTGCCATTGAGCGAGTGGCTTCGAGTATGGGGATTGGCGCCGAACTGGTCTCCGGCCTCACATTTCTGATCGTGGAATCAGAAAAGACAAAAGCCGACAGTTTAGATGAGATCCTTCAAGCCGCCAGAGCAGAGGGAGTTCGTCTGAATGGCTATCTTGAATTGGTTCACGCTCCGGACGAGGACGATTTGACACAGGCGATTTTACTAAAACTCCCCGCAATTCATGCCCACTCTTTTGCTGAAACTCTTCGCAGAATGGGCTATTTTAATGTCTGTGATTTTCAACAGACTCCCGGGTCGGATGAGCTTTCCCGGAAAGCAGAAGAGTTTTTGCATTTTCTGGATCTCTGAGTCCTCACGGATGTCTGGTGTTTTGCATCATCTTAACGGGTTTATGTATGCCTTTTGGCGCCTCTCCTGCTTTAATTAAATCCTCTTCACCTCTTTTTCGTCGAGGTCTGTTGATTGCATTTTGCGTGGCAGGCATTCCAGTGCTTTTGTTTGGACAGCTGTCTGTTGACCCTGTTCCGCAAACGCTCAGACAATACGTCGAAAATCCCTCACAACCCTACGAACAGGCGATCGAATTTTATGAACAAGGGCTCTACATAGAAGCGCTTCAGCTTTTGGATGCACTTTCTGTTTTTGCTGAAACAGAAGACCAAGCTGAAGCAGCGGCGGCTTTTGCTGTCCGTATTCGGTTTCAGCTTGATCCACTCGAATCAGCTCCGTTAATCCGAGCCTTTTCGCGTCACTATCCGCGTTCCCCTTTTGGCTTGGAGTTGAATCGTGAACTTGGCCACAGGTTGTGGAAGACCGCACAAAACCACACATCCAGCCCGTCAGTTTCAGTCCAACGTGGCTATGAAGCCTTTACGGAAGCCCGAAGTTTCCCGGGTGACAATCAGGCCTATGCCCAGCTAATCTACTGGCAAGCCGAAGCTTCTACCGATATGGGTAAAAACGATCAGGCCCGTACTCATTACATCGAACTTGCCGATCTCTACCCCGCTGATGAACATGCCCCCAATGCGCTATACGCTGCCGGCCGTCTCCATCTCACCGACGAACAATTTTCTCAGGCCGCCGCTGTCTTTGAGCGTCTCAGGAAAGACTATGAATTCCACCCGATTACTCGTCGTATTGGCACAGCACTTGGCGAATCCTATTATCAGCAACGTGAATTTGCCCGCGCTGCAAAAGCCTTTATCGATGCCATTCCATATCTGGATGGGGAAGAAATCGACAAAGCGGTTTATTTGGCTGCCGAAAGTTTCAATGCAGAGGGTAATTATAAAGACGCGACCCAATACTATCTCCAGTTCATCAACCGCACCAAGGGGAAACCGTCGGAACGTCTTGCTCACTTTGGACTCGGATGGGTCTACCACAAACAGTCCATCTACCACTGGGCTGCCCGCTCGTTTGGCATTGCGGCCGGATACCCGGAGCAGTTGCCGTCACGCATTGTTTCATCGGATGAACTAAATCCATTAACCCGTGAGACGATTTCCGAAGGAGATGTGGACGAGTTTAACCGAAAGGCTCTCTATTACACGGCCGTAAATGCCAAACTCTCCAATCGATACGATTTAGCCATTCAACGATTCCGAGAGTTTGCCATACGGTATACCGGAGCACTTTATGACGGTGGCATGTTTATTGGAGGAGGGTATAGGCCTGGAGTATTTGCTGAAGAAGGGGCATTTGAACATGCGGTAACAGCTTTTGAGATGGGACTTTTTGCGGAGGCCATCGAAGTACTCACTCCGATTGTGAGAAATCTGGATCAGATGAAGAGACCCGGTGAACTGCTCACCTTTCTTGGAGAAGTCTATTTTGCAAATGGAGAGTATACCTCTGCTCTGCAGGCCTTTGAAATGGCCGAATCGATGACGACACTGGATCCGGAAGTAAAGATTCAGGCTCGTTTTCAAAAGGCTTGGGTTCAATATTCCAATCAGGCTTACGTACAGGCTCAGCCGTTGTTTGAATCGGTAGCTCGACAAAATCCAAGCTCCCCACTCGCTGCCGAGGCTTTGTTCTGGTCTGCGGACAGCTATTTCCAGACTCGAAGTTATGGTCCTTCGGCTCAGCAGTTTGCGGAATTCATTCGACGTTTTCCAGATCATGAATTTATCGGAGCGGCTTCCTATGCACTGGCCTGGTCGCATTTTATGGCAGGCGAATTTGAGCAGGTTATTGATCCGATGACGCTCTTTTTACAGCGCTATGATCCGCCACCAATTGCTCTTTTCCCCTATGATACGGATGCCCGATTACGGTTAGGGGATGCCTTTTTTGCTCTTGGACGGTATGAGCAGGCGATCGAGACGTATCAAATGGTATATGGCGCCGAACCCGCGGGTGATTATGCAATGTTTCAGGTGGCAAACAGTATGTATCGAATGGGTAGACTCGAGGAAGCGGTCGGTGAATTCAAGAAACTATTGAGGATTTACCCCTTTACGTTTGTTCGAGAACAAGCCCTCTATAATATCGGGTACATTTACCTGACGGCTGGGCAATATGACATGGCCGTTACGGAGTTTGAAAATCTGATCAATCGAGTACCGGATCCTGAGTGGGCAGCACGTGCACAGTTTGCCATTGGGGATGCGTATTACAATTCAGGAAAGTATGTCGAATCTGTCCAGGCTTATGAAACGGTATTGCAAAAATACCCGCGGAGTGGTTATGTAATCGAAGCCATCAATGGAATTCAGTACGCCCAACTTTCGGCGGGAGAGGATGATAACAGTACGCAGATTTTGCAGCAATTCTTGGATTCTCACCCCAGTACCTCCACAGCGGATCGTCTGCGTTTTAGAAAGGCAGAAAATCGTCTTCAGTCAGGAGATTACACAGGGGCTGTGGCCGAGTTTCAGGATTATATCCGCATTACCAACCAAACAGAACGGTTGCCAGATGCCTGGTCCAATATCGCAGACGCACGAATGCGACTGGAAAATCCTCAAGGAGCTCAGCAGGCCTGGCTACGCATCGTGGAGGAATTTCCGGAATCGGAACAAGCGGCCTTCGCTTTAGCTTCACTAGGACGAGTTTCATTTGAGCTTCGGGAGTTCGAAAAGTCCTTGGATTATTTTACTCAATTGGAAGCCAAGGGGAGTCGCTACATTCAGGAATCGGGTGTCGGAAAGGGTCGTGCACTCTTAGAGTTAGGCCAGACCGATCCGGCGGAGACGGAATTCAAACGAGTTCTGGAAATCAATGAAGGAAACAGTGCCGCGCGCAACGGAATGGCTCGTGTAGCCATTACCCGTCAGGAATATGATCAGGCACGGGAAATTCTATTACCGGTCGCCTCACAGGGAATTAGCGAGACCGGTGCAGAGGCACAATTCCTGATTGGTCAGAGCTTCCGACTTGAAGGAAGAAATGAGGAAGCCTTGACCGCGTTTTCAAATGTGCAGGTATTACACGAGGCATTTGGGGAATGGGTAGGACAAGCACTTTACGAAATGGCGGCCATTCATATTTTAGAAGGACGTCCCGGTGATGCGCGAGAGTTGCTCAAGGATCTTATTGAAAATTATAACGGCACTGTGGCGGCTAATCAGGCTAAAAATTTACTGGAAAGCGTCGATTAAGTTCTCAAACATCTATTCCTCTGTCCATTCACCCACCCATATATCTCTCACGGTAATTCAATTTTCAAGACAAAACCACGCATGAGTAACTCCAAAACGGTATCCCCGGTAACCCGATTACGTGGTACTCTTCAGGCTCCGCCTGATAAGTCCGTTTCGCACCGAGCTGCTCTTTTCGCTTCGCTCAGCCAAGAGCCGACTGTACTCACAGGATATTCTATTGCAGCGGATCCTGGATCTACTTTGCACTGCCTTCAGCAGGCCGGAGTGACCCTTACCCAACAGTTAGATCCCGATGGGCTCACCAAGACGATTACTATGGAAGGTTTTGGCCGGGAAGGATGGCGTGCGTCTGCGGCAAAATCCAAGGAGAATGGGCCAATCGAATTTGATTGTGGTAATTCAGGAACTACCATGCGACTGTTGGCAGGTTTGGCTGGTGGGGCAGGTGTGTACGGGCGATTTATCGGGGACAAGTCACTTAGCAGTCGTCCCATGGATCGAATTTTGGG
Organism: Balneolales bacterium; assembly: GCA_030830725.1. Taxonomy (GTDB): domain Bacteria; phylum Bacteroidota; class Rhodothermia; order Balneolales; family Balneolaceae; genus JAURMN01. The sequence continues at coordinate 13,811 of JAURMN010000053.1, forward strand.
CCCTTTGCGGGAGTTTGGGATTCACTCCGAAGCTCGAGATGGGCGATATGCGCCTTTTTTGGTGAATCCTTTGCATCCTTCTACTAAAGACTCTATGGAGGTCAATTCTATGCCATCCGGAAAAGTCCCATCTCCAATGGAATTTGATCTGGCCATTGCGAGTGCTCAAATCAAATCGGCTCTTCTGTTAGCCGGGCTTTTTAGTGAGATGGGGGTGCAGGTTCGTGAACCGGCACAAAGTCGGGATCACACAGAGCGAATGTTACATATCCCCACTGAAAAGGGATGGTTTTCAAGCTCAGTACATACACCGATTCCACCCCAGACTTTGAGAATACCCGGCGATATTTCAGCGATGGCATTCTGGATGGTGGCCGCGACAATCCACCCGGATGCCCATTTAATTCTTGAAAATACGGGTCTCAATCCCACCCGTGACGGAATTATTAAGGTGTTGCAGGAAATGGGAGCCACGTTAAGCATTGACGAGAGGTCGACGACGGGTTCAGAACCGGCAGGTAGACTGGAAATCCAGTCTACAGGTTATTTAAAGCCGATCCACCTCAATGGAGATGTCATTGCTAACGTCATTGATGAGCTTCCTATTCTCATGGTTGCAATGGCGTTTGCAAAGGGTCGATCCGAAATTTCCGATGCGGCGGAACTTCGGGTGAAAGAGACAGATCGGATAGCCGCAATGGCTACAATTTTACAGAATTCCGGGTGTAAGCTAACCGAAAAACCGGATGGTGTCATCATCGAAGGATCCCCTGATTTTATACCCCGATCGATCGTTGCCGATTCCCTTCACGATCATCGAATTGCCATGAGTGCAGCCATTCTGGCACTCCGAGCATCCGGCCCTATTGAAATCCTCCATCCGGAGTGCACGGCGATTTCCTATCCGACATTTTGGGAAGAACTGGCAAGAATTTGCTGACAATTACGACAGAAAGACCTGACGGGGCATGTCAATACGTCAGTCTATTGAAGGGTTTCTTGTAATTGGCACTATGGTTGCTCTCTAGTTCTCCATGAACAAAAACCTTTTCAACGCTTAAACTCGTAGTCATGAGTGATCTCAAAGAAGATATCGAGCGGCAATTTCAGCGACTCGGTAAAGAGCTTCACAATCTTTTTGATAGGGTAACTCCACTGGTAGAGCCTTTGGTGAATGAAGACATTGATTTTTCACCCCGAACCGATGTGGTCGAACAGGGCAATCACCTGCATATCCTTATGGATCTTCCGGGTGTCACCAAAGAGGATATTCTAATTACAGTCAAAGATCATCATTTGAGTGTTCGCGGTGAACGTCAGCTTCCCTCTTACAGTGAGGCGAATGTATCCAGACGTGAGCGTAAAGGTGGATTCTTTTCGCGCTCGTTCAACATTGGGCGTGATGTGGAGCCCTCTACCATTAAGGCAGAGTTTATAAATGGGACGCTACATATTACCCTTCCGATTCCCTCTTCAACGAAGAAAGCGGAAGACGAAACCGAAATCCCGATTTCATAACGGATTTACTTCCTCTGAAAAGGCATTAAAAACAAGATTATTATTAACGAAAAGCATACTGAACAATGGGAAAAATAATTGGAATAGACTTGGGAACAACCAACTCCTGCGTATCTGTCATGGAGGGTGGTGAACCCGTTGTAATTCAAAACTCTGAAGGAGGACGCACAACCCCGTCTATCGTGGCCTTTACCAAAGATGGTGAACGCGTAGTCGGTGCTCCTGCCAAAAGACAAGCCATCACGAATCCTGAAAAGACGATCGCTTCGGTGAAGCGTTTCATGGGACGGATGTATCAGGAGGTTTCCGGTGAAATCGATCAAGTAGCCTATAAGGTGGAGAAAGCGGATGATGGTACAGCCCGAGTGAAAATTGATGATCGACTCTATGCTCCTCAGGAAATTTCGGCCATGATTCTACAAAAAATGAAGCAGACGGCTGAGGAATACTTGGGCGAAAAAGTAACAGAAGCCGTGATTACAGTACCGGCCTATTTCAATGATGCTCAACGTAAAGCCACTCAGGAGGCCGGAAAAATTGCTGGCCTGGACGTAAAGAGAATTATCAATGAGCCTACTGCGGCAGCATTGGCGTATGGTTTAGATAAAAAAGACAAAGATCAGACGATCATCGTCTATGACCTTGGAGGGGGAACCTTTGACGTATCCGTTCTTGAGCTTGGCGATGGTGTCTTTGAAGTGAAAGCTACCAACGGGGATACCCACTTAGGGGGGGATGACTTTGATCAGCGTCTGATTGACTTCCTGGCCAATGAGTTTAAAACTGCTGAGGGGGTAGATCTTCGTAAAGATCCAATGGCGATGCAACGTCTAAAGGATGCGGCAGAGAAAGCAAAAATTGAGCTTTCCAGTTCACAAAAAACCAATGTGAATCTGCCATTTATTACGGCTACCGACTCCGGTCCAAAGCACCTGAATGTGGACATTACCCGCGCAAAGTTTGAGCAACTGGCCGAAGATTTGGTAAAACGCACGATTGGACCTTGTGAAAAAGCAATCAAAGACGCCGGAATCAGCAAATCGGATATCGATCAGGTGATTTTGGTGGGAGGATCGACTCGAATTCCAAAAATTCAGGAAGTGGTAAAAGAGTTCTTTGGAAAAGAGCCGAGTAAGGGGGTCAATCCTGATGAAGTGGTGGCTGTTGGAGCCGCAATTCAGGGCGGTGTATTAACCGGTGATGTACAAGATGTGGTTCTCTTGGATGTGACTCCGCTGACCTTAGGTATTGAGACTCTCGGTGGCGTAATGACCAAGCTGATCGAATCCAATAGTACGATCCCGACCAGCAAGACCGAAGTGTTCTCCACGGCCGCTGATAACCAAAGCAGCGTAGAGATTCATATTCTTCAGGGTGAGCGTGCTCGTGCAACGGACAACCGTACCCTTGGGCGTTTCCACTTAGACGGGATCCCACCTGCCCCACGCGGAATTCCCCAGATCGAGGTTACCTTCGATATGGATGCCAATGGGGTGCTGAAAGTAAGCGCCAAAGATAAAGGCACTGGTAAAGAGCAAA
>JAURMN010000054.1 GCA_030830725.1 Balneolales bacterium
CAGTTTGCCGAGGCTCCTCTTTACCGGGTTGCGGCACCGGATTTCCTTTCGCAAATCCGCCAAAATAGAGCTCGGCCAATCGACGCATTTCGGCAGGATCCACATCACCTGCAATCGCAATCGTCATATTCGATGGCACATAAAACGTCTCATAGAATGCCTGCGCATCGGTAATCGTAGTCGCTTTAATGTCATCCGCCCAACCTACTACCGGATTCCCATAAGGATGTACCTGATAAGCTTGCTTTAGAAATCTTTCGATAAGCCTACCCAGTGGATTGGAATCGGTACGCATTCTACGCTCTTCCATGACCACATCTTTTTCCACATAAAACTCCCGGAATACCGGCGTACGGAAACGGGCCGATTCAAGGTTAAACCAAAGCTCAGCTTTATTAACTGGCAGACTGTAGAAATAGGCTGTTTCATCCGAACTGGTAAAAGCATTCAATCCTGTGCCTCCGTTTTGCTCAATAATGCGGGAAAATTCGTTATTGACCACATACTGCTTTGATTCTTCCTGAGCGGCAATAAAGTCATCCCAAAGTGCGGTTAGCTCTTCTTCTGAAGCGCCAGCACGAGATGCTTGAAGCCAAGTTTGATAGGTCTTTTCCATTTCCTCAATAGCCCCTTGCTCGGCCTCCCAATCTATAGTGCCGATGATATCGGTGCCTTTAAAGGCCATATGCTCAAAAATGTGAGCGATTCCGGTATTCCCCACCGGCTCATCTACCCCGCCTACATTCACGTAGGTTAAAAATGAAGCAACCGGAGCGATATCGCGCTGCATGACAATGAAATGCAGGCCGTTTTCGAGAGTGAATTCTGTAACTTTTCTCTCGAATTCGTCAAGGTTTTGAGCCTTTACAGTCGAGTTGAACAATAAAATGAATAGGGTGAGAAGCGTCGTGGTAAGAAGGCAATGGACTCTAAATTTTCTCATCATGATTGGGTTGGTTTTCAATAAGAATCTTCGGTAGAATTTTTATGATACGAGAATTCTATCCGTTTCAGCAAATCAAATCCATTTAACGTCGCTTCGAAGGGATTGTTTCATTATCTTTGCCGAAGAAGCAAACTTAAAGGGATATTGTATGAATTTTAGTGTTAGAGCTGCCGATAAAAGCCGGATTGGAAGTATTAATTTTGATGATTTACAATTCGGTCAGGACTTTGCCGACCACATGCTCATCTGTGAGTATCGAGATGGGGAATGGAAAACCCCGGAGATTAAGCCCTATGGGCCGTTAACGTTTGATCCCTCACTTAGCGCGTTACATTATGGTCAGAGTATATTTGAGGGGATGAAAGCTTTTTATAAGGATTCGTCGACGGTCCATTTGTTCCGTGTTGACGATCATTACGAGCGTTTGGTTCGCTCTTGTAATCGTATGGTGATTCCTGCGCCACCCCGTGAGATGTTCGTTGAAGGCCTTCAAAAATTGATGGAATTGGATTATAAGTGGGTACCTAATCGCGATGAGTGTGCATTATATATTCGTCCATTTGTCTTTGGCACTGACCCTAAAATTGTGGCTCGTCCTGCAGACAGCTATCTCTTCTTGATCATCAATTCTCCGGTCGGTCCCTATTATAAAACCGGTGTTAAGCCGGTCACTCTAACTACTTCTCCAGAGTATGTTCGAGCTGTTAAAGGTGGAACCGGAGAAGCCAAAACAGCCGGAAATTATGCTGCGAGTTTCAAACCAGCGAAAGAAGCGGTTAATAAAGGCTTTACGCAGGTTCTGTGGCTAGACGCCATTGAACATCGCTATGTAGAAGAAGTCGGTACGATGAATATCTTTTTCAAATTCAAAGATCGTCTAGCCACTCCAGCACTAAGTGGGTCTGTGCTTTCGGGAATTAATCGCAGGTCAGTATTGGAACTTGCTCGTGAAATGGGAGTACAGGCTGTCGAGGAGAGAATCTCTATTGATGACCTGTTTGCGGCCCAAGAAAAAGGTGAATTAGAAGAGATCTTCGGATCAGGGACTGCGGCTGTGATCTCCCCTGTATCTACTATCCATCATGAGGGCAAGACGATTGATGTAGAAATGAAAGAAGACTCATTCGCTAAGAAGATGCGCAAAGCGATCACCGATATTCAGTACGGGAAAGTGCACGATCGTTTTGGCTGGGTCACGCCTGTGAAGGTGGGGTGAGTGGCGGCGGTTTTGAGTTGTTTTGGTCGAGTAGGCCTTGATTTATATGGGTCCAAATTAGACCTTAATCGCCTCAATTTTTCGAATTTCCGGTCCTATTTCGTACTGAGAGGCAACGAATCGATATTCGGAATGACCCATTTTGGGTAAATCATGTATGACCTCTTGATCTTCGTCTCTTCGCTGGTTGGAAAATATCCCATTTCCTTTTTTCGCTGCTCCCGAAGAGACATCCCGAAAGAGATCCATACGCCCCAGACGAATACCTCCATACCCGGCTTGAGTAATTGGCACTAAGACGTCTGCTTGATCAATCTGAAATACAGGAGCATCTAAAAAGGTGTGAGTGTGACCGCCTATCACAAGATCCACTCCACTTGTTTGCTCGATCAGTTTCAGGTCATCAATTCGAGAATCGACATACTGATGTCCCAAATGACTCAGGCAAACCACAAGATCGCAACCCCTGGAATCCCTTAAAACTCGAGCCATGCTCCGAGCCCACATCACCGGGTTCATAACCCTCACTCCTTCATACTTATCCTTTGATAAATATGGAGCCAAATCAATACCCAAACCAAACACCCCAACTCGTACCCGGCCCGGCAGCGTTAAGATTTTATAACGAGAAATAATCGGATCCATTAGAGTGCCATTCAAATTGTAGTTTGAACAGACAAATGGAAGGCCAAGACCCTCAGCCGCTTTTACAAATCCTTCCACCCCAAAGTCAAACTCATGATTCCCTATGGTGAGTGCGTCATACCCCATCGCCGCCATCATTTCCAATTCCAGTCGACCTTCAAAGGCGTGAAACCAAGGCGATCCCTGGAATTGATCTCCCGCGTCAAAAAGTAGTACGGGTTGCCCTTCTTGGCGAATCTGATCAATGACTTGAGCTCTGCGAATAGCCCCCCCCATTCCCGGATTACGAAATGCAGTATTAGGAAAAGGTTCGTGTCGTGCGTGTGTATCGTTGGTGTAGAGGATGGTAAAGTCGGGGCGCGGGAGACTGGTTGCAGAATCTAAATGAATGGTGTAATCGACTAATACGGATAAGTTGTTGGAAAAACGAAGAATACTCGACTCGGCTAGCTTCGAAAAAAGAAGGGTGTGCCCTCCCAGCGACAAGAGACTTATCTGTTTTAAAAACTCTTTCCTGGATTTCATAAGATCCTTAACAACATTCTGCTCATTTTCATCTCCGAATCATCACTCTCTGATCTAATAACGGTAAGACCATGCGTTGCAAGGTCATCGCCTCTTCAACTACATCACGAATTAATAACCCAGTTTCAACTCGCTCTGAGGCTTCCCATAGAGATGGGAAGGGTCCATTTCCGTTGGCAAGCCAGTCGCTGGTTGCTATCCAATAGCTTTGATCCGGATCCGCTGTGGATCGATCAATCAATACGGATTGTAATCCAGAAGGGTTCGCTGTGAGTCTCATCCCACTTATCACTTTGACTTCCCTATCAGATAACTCTTGAGCAAGGTTCTGGATCTTTTCACCATTAAGCTTTACCACAATCAGCTCACTCTCATACGGTAACAACTCCACTAAATCTCCCCGAGTAATGACTCCTTCATTTATAAACGTAAAAATAGATCCATCTTCGAGTACGGCGGCATGTATAAATTCACGCATGTGACGAGTAGCACGAAATCGCATCGCATCTGCGATCAAATTTCCAAGAGAGCTTTCCGGATAAGTGTGGACGATGGTAGTCCCCACTTGGGCGATGGGTGCGCCCATCAGACGTTGATAGTCCTCCGAGTATTCAGAAAGGAGATTGGCAACTTGCTGTTCTGCAGACAGTTCTGAAGTAGAACTCCATCCTTCAAACCAGGAGCGACCCCACCCCATTCCTGTCCATGATGAGCTTGCACACGAAGAAACTACCCAGGAAATAGCAAGAAGTGAAAGAAGCAGACGAGCCGATCTCATCCTATCGACCCATTAATAATTTCATCATCAAATCGGTGAGCGAAAGAACCTGAACTCCCGGGGTCACGTCGAGCTGGGAAGCCTCTGGTTCACCTTGATTGATATTTTCTGCCGTTACTCTGTAAACAAGAGTTCTATTTTGATAGACTTCCGCCTGAAGAGGAACCTGTCCATTTTCAAAAAAGAATCCGACGTTAAATCCTTCAGCATAGATGAGAGAGGTGATTGCGTTCCATTGCCCAGAAAAAAAGGTCCAGTCGAAGGTGTAGGATTCGGCGAGCCATAAATCGATGAGTTCATTCCGAGCGTCGTTTCGCCCTCGCCATTTTATCGCTCTGATTCCATGAATTAATTTTTTTTCATCGGTTTGGATCCAAGTATGAGTAGAACTACTTGAAGGACTGGAGCCTGCTGCGTTTTGGCTGGATCCAACTACCGATGATCCTGATGAGCTACTGGCAATCATATAGGTTTTGACCAGCTCCAATAACGCGCTTAGTTCGGTTTGCGAAACCCGAATAGCCTCACTAGGACTGGTAAAAAGAACAATATCTTGTAAGTCATTGCGAAGGATAAACGCTGCTTCTTGCGTATTTGAATCCGAGCCTGAAGCGCTTGATGTTGATGCACTTGAAGCCTCTGTTAGCGGTTCTTCCTTCACCTGAACACGAATTCGTGAAGCATTCGCATAGACTTCAGCAAAACCAGAAACACGGCGTCCTTCCGGTCCGACCGATTCCTCAATTTGATATCGAATACTCCCTTCGAATGCCGTTTGGGCGTGGGTTGGAGATGCAATGCTAAAAGCAAAGACTGTAAAAATCAGACTCAAATAGGGGGATTGCAACCCACGTAAGTAGAAATGTAATCCGCGCCCTTTCATACCTCCTGCTCCAAAGCCTCTTCTTGATCGAGTTCCACGTTCACTTTTCGAATCCAACCCCCAACCAAGACATCGTCTCCATCGTAACAAACCACGGCCTGACCCGGTGCGATGGCCTCACGACCGCCTGGAAAATGAACCTTTAGAGTTTGGTCATCGGTCATGGTAAGCTCTGCAGGTGCGCCGGCATCGTTATAGCGAATTTTAGCCGTTACCGGCATTGTCTCACCAACAGGTAGCTCCGCTTTTTTTACAAGATTAACCTCGCCTGCCGTTAGGATTGTACGTATCAAATCTTCCTTGGGCCCCACCGTAATCTCATTGGTTTCGGCGTTGATATAGGTTACATAAACCGGATCCCCCATCGGAAGATGAAGCCCTCGGCGCTGCCCGATCGTGTAAAACGGATATCCCTTATGACGACCCACAATGCGACCAAATTTGTCAATAAAATTGCCCTCCCCCACACGATCTTCAAAATCAGGCACCTGATCGGCAATAAAGCGCCGGTAATCATTATCCGGAATAAAACAGATCTCGTAAGAATCAGGCTTGTTGGCTACATTCAACAACCCCTGCTCTTCGGCAAAGGCTCGGATCTCGGATTTACGATACCCCCCTACCGGAAAAATGGTGCGAGAAAGATGCTCCTGACGAACCCCCCATAAGGCATAACTTTGATCTTTGGAGTGATCCCGACCTTTCGAAATTACGAACCGACCTGCTTCTTCCCGTACATTTGCGTAATGGCCTGTAGCAATAAAATCGCATCCAAGATCATCTGCCCGACGTAGTAATGCTGCCCATTTAATATGGGTATTACAAAGTACACATGGATTCGGCGTACGGCCCGTCATATAATCCTCTACAAAACGATCGATTACCCAAGAACCAAATTCTTCGCGAATGTCGACGATGAAATGCTTAAATCCCCGATCTACGGCGATAGTTCGGGCATCATTCATCGATTCGACAGTGCAGCACCCCGTTTCTTTCCCGTTGTTACCACCACTTCGATGATAGTCCCAGGTCTTCATCGTGATCCCAATCACTTCATATCCCTGCTCATGAAGCATAACGGCGGATACTGAGGAATCGACCCCTCCGCTCATGGCTACTAAAACGCGACCGTGTTTACTCATGGTCAAAAGATACGAACATTTTGGAAGGGTTGCCGAAGTGGCTTCACAGTACCAGCACCATTACCCATTCTATATACCGAAAGTAGTCATGGTGGAAAACACGATACCGGATTTACATATACAAGTAGGGCTTCCACTGGTCGGAAACCCCACCAGAAATATCGCGAAAAAAGCTAATGTGAACCGGTTTATAGGGCTCTTGTTTGAGAGGCATTCCAGCCTCCGCCGGTGTTCTATTGCCTTTTCTGACGTTACATTTCGTACAAGCGGTCACTAGATTTTCCCAACTGTCCTTGCCTCCTCTGCTTCGGGGCATCACATGATCGAGAGTAAGATCCGATTTATGGCCACAATATTGGCAGGTCTGTTTATCGCGCTTCATCACATTTCGACGAGACAGCACAATTCGATGGTAAGGGAGATGAATATAGCGTTTCAACCGAATCACAGACGGATAATTTACTTTGCGAGCTGGTGTCTGAATCATTCTATCCGGGTAATCGTGAAGAAGCTCTGCCTTCTCCAGAAATAACAGTTTAATCGACCTCTGGATCGAACAGATCGATAGTGGCTGATAATCCTGATTGAGAAGTAGAACAGAGTGATCCATACTGAAGACGATGTGTACAACGGTTTAGATTTCTGCTGTAGAACGGATGAAATGCCAAAAACCATATAATTTCAGGCCCCGCACTACTATCCGAATTCCGTTAACCGGTAAATACTAAATAAAATCGAATCAGGCTACAAGCTTGATTGGAGAATTACGAAAAAAGTGCCTGAATTTCGTCTAAAATCACCGGATTAATTGCCATGGCAAGCGCGATTGAAACAGCCAGACCTATCAGAGCATACGATGCATCTTTCGCCATCAATTTGAAAGAGTGAGAAATTGGCTTACCTCTACCTCTTGAGTCCATAATCGACATTGCAACTTCACGACCGGCTAACAGTCCAATAAACACCCAGGTGGTACTCATCGGGATATTATTCAGGGTCTTGAAGTAGAACAAAATAATGGCGTAAACAAAGTCGACAATGGTTGCAGACCGAACATCTGTGATAAATGATTTTTCGGTCACAATCTGCTGGATTCGGTCCCCCTTTAAATAGAAAAGCACACCTAAACCGAGAAAAATAATTCCAGCGAAAACAAAAAATTGGTTGAATGAGAGAGAACGAGGAAGATAGACGGCAATATTGGCTGCATCTTGCATTAACCATACGGCCCACAATGCACCGGATGTTACCCATTGCAAAGGAATCCAAATCGGATGAGGCTCTTTCCCTTTAAAAATGGCATCCTTGAATTTGGAAACCAGAATCCACATCAGAATAGCGACTGCAAACGCCACAAAATAACCCGAAAGACTCTTGATCAGCATGGACTGAATTCCACCCAAATTGGCAGAAAAACAGCTCAAAAGTAGAAAAGTGGTGGAAACCGGCATTCGAAGCCGAGTAATGATCAATAGAAATAGAGGGGCTGCAACCTGCAGAAACGAAAACGAGGTAGGCGCTTCAGTAAATCCTTTAGCTGCAAGTCGTTGATACGAGACATCCCCGTCATAAATCACCCAACTGTATGCCACCGTTACAAGAAAAATTCCCCCAATAAATAGCCACAAAATCCACCATTTCCGATGAGCATTGGAGGCCAAAAAGGTACCGATGGTTTGAATACTGTCATTTGCAATGGCGGAGTAACCTGCAAAGAGGAATCCCACCCACATTGCAATATGGGGGGTCTCGTAGGTCATTCCTGCGACCATAAAAAAGAGCCCAATCAGTACTAGAAAAAGACGCTCTTCTCGAATAAATCCAATAAAGCTATTTGGAATGAGTGATTGAATGGCACTGAGGAGAGAATTACCATTCGATGACCCATTAGTGGTCGTCTGAAACTTTTCTTCTAAACCTTGCATAGAATTCACTAATGAAATTCTAAGAAATCTAAACACCCTATGTTAAGAAAATGTTACCATTGCAAAGTTTCTCGATCACACTCGACACTGATTTGATTTTCCTATATTGCTCGAAGTTTAAATCCTCGTTTTTGATCTTATTTCCCGTGTTTGATCTTAAACAGTCGGTTAGGATTCAACCTAATTGAGCCTGAAAACTAGTTTTTCCTCTCTCATGCACTCCTCGACCTTACATCTGAGTATCCCGTCATCATTAGAGGAAGTAGAGCTTTTGCATGCCAGACTTGTAACGTTTATTTCGGAAAATGGATTTACAGATGCCCTGAAAATGAGGGCAGAACTTGCCATCATCGAAGCGCTGACCAATGCCATCCGACATGGAAATCAGCACGATCCTCTAAAGATGGTGGAACTCAAACTTTGGACCTCACCGAACATTTTGACCTGCGAAGTTTCCGATCAGGGTGAGGGGTTTGATCCGGAGAAAGTGGCCGATCCTTTGGTAAGCGATAATTTGCTAAAAACTGGAGGAAGAGGAGTTTTCCTGCTGCGAGAAATGGCCGATGAAGCCACTTTTGAAAATGGTGGACGCGTGATAAGAATGGTTTTTAGAGAGTGATAGGCTTATTTGTTCTTTGAATCATCACTCTTCATGACCGCTATATGCTTTACTCAGTTGAGCCGCAATAGGTAACTGCTGGGAAGGAATCTGGAACAGTGTTCCTTAACCTTGGGGCGGTCAATGAAAACTTACAGCAAAACGTTTTAGATCGCTTTTTTACTCGACCTGTGCGTCAAGCTGGCGTTTGAGCATGGCTTTCGGAACGGCGCCAATCACCTGATCTACTACCTGGCCATCTTTAAAAATTAAGAGCGTCGGAATACTGCGAATGCCATACTTGATGGAGACTTGTGGATTTGTGTCTACATCTACTTTCCCAACTTTTACTTTTCCTTCATATTCGCCGGCAAGTTCTTCTACAATCGGTCCTACCATACGGCATGGTCCACACCATTCAGCCCAAAAATCCACCAATACAGGTGTTGAGCTATTTTCGACTTCGGTTGCAAAATTTTGATCTGTTAATTCAATGGCTTTGGGCATCAGAATCTCCGTGTGGTTTACTGGTTCTCAATAGTGGTTTACAACTTCTAAATATCGGAATTATCTTGAGAGAGGCCTAATCGATTCTTCTTATGAGGTGTATTAGATTTATCAATGAAGCGTAGCCGTCGCAAGCGGGATTCGAATTTTCCCCAAAGCATTCCTCATGACTTCTTTGCCAGTCGAACATTTTCATCCCCAAGCACCCGTCGCAGTTCTTGGACGAGTTCATCCGACGGTTCTACCACAAACTTACGCACCATCATCGGCAAAGGCTGAGTTAACCCCGGCGACTGAACCCAAAGTTCGACCGGTGTTTTTCCTCTATGGGAATTAAATAATCGCGTAATGAGAGTCAACTCCTCCTCTCCTACTTTATCCGTTTCAATATTCATTCGAAGCACTAACTTATCCTGATACTTCTCACGTAGATTCTCTGCACGTTCAAAGGAATTGGCAATCAGGCGAACCTGTCCGTCATTACGTAGAGTTCCATCCACATACACGATGGTATCTTCGACCAGAAGCCCTCCATAGCGATCAAAGGACTCGCTGAACACGCAAACTTCCACGCTACCATCAAGATCTTCCACCTGAAGAAATGCAATCGGACGTCGTTTAGAGTCGACATGTCGTCGAATAGAGGTAATGATGCCCAACAAGGAGATCTGCTGGCGATCTGTAATCACATGAATCGTTTGTTCTGTGAGTCGCTGAGAAGTAAAAAGTCGGATTTCTTCACGAAATCGATCAAGTGGATGTCCACTCAGATAAAATCCTATGCTTTCACGTTCGCGTCGGAGCTGTTCCATCATACTCCAAGGCTGAATTTCCCTAAGACGTGGCTCAGAAAGTCCAGTCATGGACCCTTTTTCCCCACTAAATAAGGAAGTTTGATTGCGTCGTGTCTCCTCTTGTTTCCGTTGTCCGAAAGCCATTACTTCCTCCAGGCTTGCTAAAACCTGTGCCCGATTTTCGTGAAGTTGGTCGAAAGCACCAGCCTGAATCAAACTTTCAATCGCCCGCTTATTACAGAGCCTGGAATCCACTCTGCCGGCAAAATCAAATATACTCTTGAATGCACCGTTCTCTTCTCGCTCTTGCACAATCGCCTCAATCGCTCCGCTGCCTACTCCTTTGATGGCTGACAATCCGAACTGAATCCGCCCATTCGTCACCGAAAAGGTGCTGATCCCGGTATTGAGGTTTGGAGAGTCTACCGGAAGCCCCATTTTTTGACACTCTTCAATAAAAAATGTGACTTTTTTAAGGTCATTCATATTGTGACTGAGCACGGCTGCCATATAATCCGCAGGATAATTCGCCTTGAAATACATGGTCTGATAGGCCAAAATCGAATAGGCTGCAGAATGCGATTTATTAAATCCATATCCCGCGAAAAGGGCCATCTTATCGAAAACTTCTTTTGCGACGGCCTTTTCATACCCTTTGGCTAACGCCCTGGCCATGAACTTCTCCTCTTCTTCGGCCATTTGTTCAACCTTCTTTTTCCCCATGATTCGGCGGAGAATATCGGCTTCACCAAGCGTATAATCGGCCATTCGCTGAGCCACCATCATAATCTGCTCCTGATAGATCATGATTCCAAACGTGGGTTCAAGGATATCCCGAAGATCCTCGTGTGGATACCCCACCTCTTCGTCTCCATGCTTACGCCGAATGTAATCGGGGATAAACTGCATAGGTCCCGGGCGGTATAAGGCGTTCATTGCGATCAGGTCGTCCATCCCGGTGGGTTTCAGATTCCGCAAATGCTTGCGCATTCCATCCGACTCAAATTGAAACGTCCCCACAGTACCCCCTTTTTGATAGAGATCAAATGTTGCAGGATCATTCAGCGGAATGGAATCATGTGGGACATATACACCATGATTTTGTTGCACGAATTCAATCACGGTCTTGAGGATCGAAAGAGTCTTTAACCCCAGAAAATCCATTTTGAGCATTCCCGCATCTTCGATTACCCGGCCGTCAAATTGGGTCACCATTAGATCGGTATCCTTGGATGTTGCGACCGGGATAAGCTCCAACATGTCTTTCGGAGCAATAATAATCCCAGCCGCGTGAATACCGGTATTTCGAACGCTTCCTTCCAGAGTCTCAGCCAACCTTAGTGTTTGCGACTCTAGTGAGGATCCATTTCGGATTTCCTTGAGTTCCGGAACTTCCTGATAAGCTTTCTCCAACGTTGTGCCAACCGTTTCGGGAATTTTCTTAGCCAGTTTATCGGCTTCGGAAAGCGGTAATTCCAATACTCTTGCCACATCTCTGACTGAGGATCGGGCTGCCATGGTCCCAAATGTGATAATGTGGGCCACCTGATTCGACCCATATTTACCGATGACATAGTCAATGACTTTTTGGCGACCATCATCATCAAAATCGATATCCATATCGGGCATACTGACCCGCTCGGGATTCAAAAATCGTTCAAAAAGAAGATCGTATCGAAGCGGGTCAACGTCGGTAATCCCAATGGCATAGGCTACCACCGATCCAGCAGCAGAACCTCTTCCAGGCCCCACGAATACGCCCATTTCCTTGGCGGCCGCAATAAAATCTTGAACGATGAGAAAGTATCCGGCAAAACCCATATTTCGGATGATGCCGAGCTCATGTCGAATCCGAGCCGTGACCTCTGATGAAAGTTCATCCTGATCCAACGGGTATTTTTCTCGGGCCCCGACAAACGTCAGATACTCCAAATATCCATCTTCATCGGCGAACGATTCAGGCAGGGCGAAATTCGGTAACAATATTGGCTTCTCCAGCTTAATTGGCTCAATTTTGTCAACCAAATCGGAAATATTTTGTATTGCTTCCGGTAAATCCTGAAAAAGCAGGGCCATTTCTTCACCGGTTTTGTAATAGTATTCGTGATTTGGAAACCCAAAACGATGCCCACGACCTCGTCCAATAGGTGTACTCAACGGTACTCCGTCATCGATGCACAACAATGCATCATGGGCTTTCCAGTCCTCTTTTTCTACATAAAATACATCATTGGTGGCCACTACCTTAACACTATATTTTTTAGCAAATCTCAACAATATCTCATTCACACGTTCCTCTTCTTCCAGCCCATGCCGCTGGAGGGAGACGTAAAAATCTGCGCCAAAGGTTTCTAGCCACCACACAAAAGCTTCTTCCGCCTGCTCTTCCCCTCGGTTTAAAATCAAATCTGGAATTTCACCTGTAATCCCTCCCGTAAGGGTAATAATCCCCTGATGATAGGTGGAGATCAGGGATTTATCGATGCGTGGGTATTTATAATAATACCCTTCCAGATAGCCTTTTGAGACCATTGCTGAAAGATTCCGATATCCAAGTTCATTTTTTGCTAAAAAGGGTTGCAGAGTTCGATGGTCCCGATGCTCGCGGGTAAATTTTTGCTTGGTACGGTCTTCCACCACATAACACTCACATCCAAGAATCGGTTTGATTCCGGCTGCATGTGCCTCTTTCGCAAAACTGAAGGCCCCAAACATGTTTCCAAGATCGGTGAGAGCCAGCGCTTGCGCCCCGTCTTTTTTGGCTTTAGCAATCAGATCAGAGATTTGTGCAGGGCTGCGAAGCACTGAATATTGTGAATGACAATGCAGATGCGTGAAGCCTGAGACTGTGAGTGGGATTGATGCAGTCCCCGTGGACTGACTTTTGTATTGTCCTGCTGGCTTGGGGCTCTGCGGGATTGCTTCATGCTCTCGTAAACGGGCTTCTTCTTGCTTCAAAGCTTCTTGCTCGCTTAGACGACGCTTCTCCTGCTCGATCTCCGCCATATAAAATTCCGGACGGATATACTCATACAAGGCTTTTTTGTGGCTAATGCCCGTCGAAATTCCATCTGTGATCAACCCAGGAGCGGGTAATCCCGCTGATTCACTTCCCTCTTCGGGAAGGCTCAGCATGATTACCTCTCGACGTAGCAATTCCAAAAAACATCTCGCTGTCGCTGCCACGTCAGCCAGGGCATCATGAGCCCCCGTGAAACTGATTTCAAAAAGAGTTCGGTGAAGCTCGTCAAGCGTAGGCCATTTAAACCCACCACCGGCCCCTCCGGGAATGGCACAAAATTCTGTCGATGTTTCCTTTGTATCTACACGAAGAAAACGTTCAAGCGGTGTGGCTTTTTGAAGTCGTACATACTCAGAGCCGACTACTCGCTCATCGAACTCCAGATTGTGGCCAATCAATACCCGGCTAATGGCGAGGGCTTTTTCAAATTCGGTAAAGACATCCACGATAGGGATTCCCTCTTCCATCGCCCGTTGCGTGGATATTCCATGGACTTTCTCAGAGTTAAACGGGATAGAGAAGCCCTCTGGACGTACAATGAAGTTCCCCTCCTGAATTTTTTTCCCTGAAAGATCATATACCTGCCAGGCCAATTGAACCACACGGGGCCAGTTGTCCAGGTCTGTGATGGGGGCTTTATAATTCTTGGGTAGCCCGGTCGTTTCTGTGTCGAATATGAGATACATGGCAGTGACAAAATACTCCGTCTCTACCTTTGATCACAACACTAATTGAATAAATCCAAAAGGTTTTTTTAGTTCTAATTTAAAGGTGGATTAACGATCAGAGTATAGCGAAGGATTCTTCATACGGAACGTAAACTACGGGGTTCCATTCCACCTGTATTTCTTCCACACGGGCCATAAAAGGTCCCTTTTTTAGTTCACAAATTAAGTCCTCAAGACACTCCTTACTTCCTCTTGCGAATACCTGGACACGTCCGTCCGGAAGGTTTTTGACATACCCAGTAACGTGATGCAACCCTGCGACTCGCCGGGCAAAACTTCGGTATCCAACTCCCTGAACCAAGCCGGTGATGCAAAGACGTACAGTGGTTAACGAATCCTGACGATGTTCAGGGGAAGGAGAAGATTCCATCATGCTGTTTAATTGAGATCTCTCTATTTTAATTTCACAATTGATAAGATAAGAATCTGTGTATGACGCTTACCCAACTGATGTACATTGTGGCTGTAAATAAGTACAGACACTTTGGTACGGCTGCTGAAAAATCTTTTGTCACTCAGCCAACATTGAGTATGCAAGTACAAAAACTCGAGGATGAACTCGGGGTTAAGATTTTTGACCGAAGTAAATCACCAGTAGTCCCTACACCCATTGGGATGAATATCATTCAAAAAGCTGAGCAAATCCTTGCCGAAGAAAAGGAAATTGAGGATATGGCCAG
>JAURMN010000055.1 GCA_030830725.1 Balneolales bacterium
AAGAGACTGGAATTCTTCAGATCTTCGAAAACAGATAGGATTTGTTCCTCAAGAGACCTTTTTATTCTCGACAACTATCGGTCAAAATATTGCCTTTGGCGTAGACCATGCTACTTCCGATCAAATTCGAAAGGCTGCAGAATCTGCTCAGATACTCGAAAATATTTTGGAATTTGATAAAAAATTTGAGACCATAACCGGAGAGCGTGGTATTACCCTCTCAGGAGGGCAAAAACAGAGAACGGCAATTGCCAGAGCCTTGATAAAGGATCCTTCAATTGTAATTCTTGATGATTCATTGAGTGCTGTCGATACCAAAACGGAAAATGAAATTCTCCGTCATCTGCAAACAGAATTAAAAGAAAAGACAGTAATCACAGTTAGTCATCGAATCTCGACAATACAAAACGCAGATTTGATTTATGTTCTAAAAGACGGCCGAATAGCCGAAGCTGGATCCCACAAAATGTTATTGAAAAAACAGGGGATCTACCACAATATGTATAAGAAACAATTACTCGAAAAAGAATTAGAAGAAATCTAAACGTTTAGCCCATTTATACTAAATCGTACTCTGTCATTCCCTGTCTGACCCACAGAAAACAGATTACTAAAAAACAGGAGAACAACATGATTATCGTTCCATTAGGTGTGGCCTCTGCAACACCCACTCTTACACGCCATCTGCCTTCTGTTGCTTTATGGAGAGAAGGAAGTGTTTTTCTTTTTGATTGCGGTGAAAATGCTCAAATGCGAATGCTTCAGGCAGGTCTAAAACGATCCAAAATAGAAGCGATATTTATTTCCCACTTTGACGTGGATCACTATTCAGGTTTGATTGGCTTACTGGCAACTTTTCAACTTCAAAGACGAGAAAAGTCTTTGCATCTTATTGGACCTGAAGGGTTGAAAACGTATGTAGAGTGGAATTTAAAATTTGCGGGCATTGAAACTTCCTTTACTATTGAATTCACTGAAGTAGATGAAAAATTCGAGCATGCAATTGTCCTCGATCAGGAGGATTATTTTGTAGAAGCCAGACCACTTGAGCATAACAATTTTTGCATTGGATATCGATTCCAAGAGAAGGATAAACCAGGGAAAGTGGATGCAGATAAAGCGAAGGAGTTGGGTGTAATAGAAGATCTGCACTTCAAAGCCCTAAAAGCCGGGGATGATGTAACCCTTGATGATGGAACCCTTGTAGAATCGTCTATGATTGTGGGACATCCACGAATTGGAGATAGTTTTGCTTATATAACCGATACGGAGTACTCGGCGAATTCTGTGAAACTCGCAATGAATGCGAATATTCTTTATCACGAGGCTACATTTGGCGAGAATTTGGAAGAGAAGGCTAACACAAAGGGGCATTCTACTGCAAAAGATGCGGCTCGTGTAGCGAATGAAGCAAAAGCCAAACTCCTCGTAATTGGTCATTTTTCAGCTCGTTATACGAATCCATTTGTACTTCTTAGAGAGGCAAGGGAAGACTTTTATCCAACATGGCTGGCTTCAGAACTTCGTCCGATTTTTACGGACCCTTTACACGAGAAAGGAATCATTCAACCCAAAGTTTATCTCAAAGAGGTATCTGAAGAAAATTCAAAACCTGCACCCCGAGATCATCGTCAATCTGGACGTACTTTCCGAGGTCGAAGAACCTCCTCTGATCGTGGATCTTTTGACAATCGGCGTCGTCCTGAAACAAGACACAATGGATACCGTACTCATGATCGATATGATCAAAGAGAGAATGGTTATCGCAGTCAGGATCGGTATGAACAAAGAGAAGACGGCTATCGCAGTCAGGATAGATATGAACAAAGAGAAGATCGCGGAGTACGCTACGAAAATCGCTATGACGGAAATTCTCGTTACCAAAATAGAGAAAGAGATTCTTTTTACACCAAGAGAACCTATGGCAGTAGTCAACCTAGCAATCGATCCAATCATGATCCTAACAATCAGGATGAAAATTCGATAAGAGGAACAAAACATATAACTCCCAGACCTCGGTATGATGACTATGATCGATTCTGACAGGAGATTATCTTGACGGAAAAAAAATCGGAAACGTCTTTAGATCGAGTTCTGATCAAAAGACTTTATGCGTTTATCAGACCCTATAGATGGTGGGTCGTACTTTCCATTGTATTGACTTTGGTAGCGGCCTGGTTAGGAACCTTACGACCCAAATTGACCCAGGTAGCAGTAGATGATTTCATCACCATTGGGGATCAATCCGGGCTTTTAGGCATCATATATCTCCTTGTTGCCGCACTTGCCGGTGAGTTTTTGATTTTAGTTTTTAATACATATCTCACTCGTTGGTTTGGCCAGAATGCGTTGTTTAACCTTCGGAATACGGTTTTTCAGAAGATTCAATCCTTACACGTTCAATATTTCGACCAAAATCCGATTGGGAAATTAATTACACGAACTACCAGTGATATTGAAGCGCTAAGCGATCTTTTGTCTGATGGTGTAGTAAGCCTAATCGGAGATCTCTTTCGAATCTTCTTTATTCTATTTTTTATGCTCATGATGAGTTGGGAGTTAACCGTTATTTCCATCTTGGTACTCCCCATCTTGTTCTATTCAACGTTCTGGTTTAAAAATAAGATGAGAGATGCGTTTCTTGAGGTCAGAGATCAAATTGCGCGACTTAACTCTTTTATTCAGGAGCATATTCATGGGATTGCTGTTGTCCAACTATTCAATCGTGAGTCGAAGGTTTCTGAATCATTTGAAAAGGCCAACGAAGCCCATAAAAAAGCTCATGTTAAAACTATTTTCTACTTTTCCATTTTTTGGCCAGTTGTAGAAGTATTGGCCTCTGTAGCGATGGCGCTTGTGGTTTGGTATGGAGGAGCAAGGGCTCTTACGGGTGGTGTTACATTTGGGGTTCTTCTCGCCTTTATCCAATATGTCCGACAATTTTTTCAGCCCATTCGTGGCATCTCTGAAAAGTATAATACTCTGCAATCGGCGCTTGCTTCTTCTGAGAGAATCTTTAATACACTTGACACGCCATCCCAAATTCAATCACCTCAGAGTCCGATATTGCTCTCTCAGGTTTCTGGAAAAATTGAGTTTCGAAACGTATGGTTTCGCTACTCTGTAAAGGGTCCTTACATCTTACAAGATGTAAGTTTCACGGCTGAACCCGGCGAAATGGTAGCTATTGTTGGGGCTACAGGTTCGGGAAAAAGCACAATCATTAATCTATTGACTAGATTCTACGACATTGAAAAAGGCGAAATATTTCTTGATGGAGTTGATATTCGAAGATGGGACCTTGCGAATCTACGGTCTCAATTTGCTCTTGTACTACAGGATAATGCACTATTTTCAGGAACTATTGAACAAAATATTACACTCGGTAATCCGGAGATATCCACTGAAAGAGTTAAGGAAACGGCAATCGAGGTAGGAGCGGATAGTTTTATATCAAGATTACCTAATGGCTATCAAACATTTCTCAGAGAAAGGGGAGCTTCGCTTTCTTTTGGGGAAAGACAACTTTTATGCTTTGTTCGTGCTAAAGTATACGATCCCAAAGTCTTGATATTGGACGAAGCTACTTCAAGTATCGATTCTGAAAGTGAGGAACTCATCAGCCAGGCTTGCGAGCGAATGATGAAGGACCGCACTTCTATTGTGATTGCTCACAGACTTTCTACCATACAAAGTGCTCACAAGATTTTAGTCTTGCATAAGGGCAAAATTGTCGAATCAGGTACCCATCAAGAGCTCCTTCACCTGCACGGGATTTATTATCGATTGTATGAATTGCAATACCAGGATCAGGGTATACTAAATGATTAGCTCTTCCGTTACACTTTTTCCATCTGAAAGAGGCCAGATGTGGTCATGCTAAAGACACACATATTGAGTAGTTAATTAATCAGGAGAGAGAAATGAATATGATGCTTGATAAACTGGATCAGGCTGAGAAAGTGATCCAGGATAAAATTTCGGCTATTGAAGGAACATATTCCGAAGCCATTGAAAACTTAAAAAGAGAAAAAAACAGGGTTGAAAAAGAGATCCGACGTGAAACCCGAAATGCAAGGCGGTATGTTCGGTCAAATCCAGAGAAAAGTATAGGGTATACTTTTCTGGGTGGAATCGTTTTAGGTTTTCTAATATCCCGTACAATGCGTTAACTTAGCAGGAGTGTTTTTATTAATCTCACTCCCTGCACATGGAAAACGTTACCCGCGAAAAACTTATGCCTTATTTCGAAAGAGTGGATTCACTCAGGAGGTACCTTTGACTATGATAAGCGAAAAGTAAAAATCATCGAGTTACAGGACCTGACCCAGGATCCTGCATTTTGGTCGGATCAAGATCGCGCCAAATCTGTGATGCGAGACTTAGATGCGGAAAAAAACCTAGTTGAGGCTTGGGATGAGTTGGACCGATCTCGAGACAGTTTACTCGTGTATCTTGAGTTCTTGAAAGAAGGTGAGGATGTTCAGCAGGAATTAAATCATGAAGTCGGAGCTTTTATTGTAAAGATTGAGCAGTTGGAATTAATCAATATGCTTACTGACCCGGATGATCATAGAGATGCTATTGTAACCATTACACCGGGTGCAGGCGGAACGGAATCTCAGGATTGGGCACAGATGCTTTTTAGGATGATCAATCGCTGGGCGGAAAAGAGTGGATACGATGTCGATGTTTTGGAGTTACAATATGGCGAGGTTGCAGGTCTTAAAAGTGCAACGATTCAGGTGTCGGGACAGCATGCCTATGGGTTTTTAAAAGCTGAAAGTGGGGTTCATAGATTAGTAAGGATATCCCCGTTCGATAGTAATGCCAGAAGGCATACCTCATTCAGCAGTATTTTTGTTGCACCCTTGATTGATGATACCATTGAGCTGGATTTGAATGAGGCTGATATCGAATTACAGAGATTTCACTCGAGTGGAGCTGGAGGGCAAAACGTAAACAAGGTGGAAACAGGTGTGCGACTCATTTGGGAGGGAACACTTTCCGACGGAACGACTCAGCGAGTGGTCGCCGAATGTCAACAAGAGCGTTCTCAACTTCAAAACCGTGAAAAAG
>JAURMN010000056.1 GCA_030830725.1 Balneolales bacterium
CAGAAAAGTTTTTTGAGGCGTTCTGTAGAACTGGATTGACTTTCTGTGGCTACATGATGTCGAGTGTCTTTTACCAAGAATAATGACCCAAATAGGCCGAGTCCGACCAAGGCAAACCCTAAGTAAAATGGATAGGGTCGTACACCGAAATTGCTAGCAATATACCCTGTCAGAAAGGCCACAAGTGCTACGGCTAAATACCCTGCAAATTCATTTAGCCCCATTGCCAGTCCACGTTGTTTCTCTCCGACAAGATCGATCTTCATCACAACTGTGCTGCTCCAGGCCAATCCCTGATGGATGCCTAAAAAGATGTTAGCCACGATGATCCAGTTCCAGTTGGGAGCAAACATCAAAAGGATGGGAACCGGAATCGCAAACAACCACCCAATTACCAGCAGATTTTTTCTTCCAACTCGGTCTGCCAATACCCCTGCGTAATAGTTGGAGATGGCTTTTACAACTCCAAAAACGATAATAAAGGAAAGAATTGCAGTCTTGGCCGCAATGAGGAATTCTTGCTCGGCAATCTGAGGCAAAATCGAGCGTTCGAGCCCGACCATACCCCCAACGAAGGCATTGATCAAGATCAAAATCGTAAACTGTTGCCAGTTTTCTTTTAGCCCGAGGGGAATATTTGCCGTATTTTGTTTGTGGTCGGTCATCAAGAATTATTTCGGATCTCCATATCCATCGCCGCATCCATTAAGTAAAGATCGTGAACCTCTTCACCAAATAATACCATTCGCTGTTTATGAAATTAGGAATCGATAGTTTTGCGGCGGTAAACCTTCAAGAAGGGCAAAAAAGTACGCCGGAAGAGCGAGCACAGGCCGTCGAAAACCTGCTCGATCGAATTGTTTACATGGAAGAAGTCGGCCTGGATGTGTTTGGTCTGGGAGAGCATCATCGGGCTGAGTATTTAGATTCATCTCCATTAACCATTTTGTCAGCGGCAGCAGCAAGAACGAAGAAGATCGAATTGATCAGTGCGGTGACTGTGCTGAGTGCGGCCGATCCGGTTCGCGTTTTTCAACAATTAGCTACTCTGGATTTGATTTCAAAGGGGCGTGCCGGATTGGTGGCCGGAAGAGGTTCATTTTCGGAGGCATTTCCATTGTTTGGACTCAGTTTTCAGGATTATGATGCCCTCTTTGAAGAAAAACTAGATCTCTTGTTGCGCCTAAGAGCGGAAGAAAGTGTGACTTGGCAGGGGCGATTCAGACCAGCGATGCAACAGCAATCTGTCTATCCCAGACCTTATCAGAAAGAAGTTCCAATTTATGTTGGAGTGGGAGGAACACCGTCTTCTTTTGCACGGGCTGGTCGACTGGGACTCCCGCTGATGATTGCCATTATTGGCGGGCAAACTCATCGTTTTAAGCCTCTTGTCGATCATTATTACGAAACCGGGTTGAAAGTGGGTCATCCCGAAGAGAAACTGAAGGTTGCCGTTCATTCTTTAGGCTTTATTGCGGAGGATTCAAAATCTGCTCACGAACAATTTTATCCGGGGTATGCTCGAACCTTTACAAAAATCGGTGCAGAAAGAGGGTGGGGTGCACCGGTTACCCGACCGCAATATGATGCCCAGGTGGATGAGCTGGGAGCCTTAGTAGTCGGAGGACCAGATGAAGTAGCTGAAAAAATCCTTCGTCATAGTGCAGCATTAGGAGGGCTGACGGAGTTTCGATTGCATATGAATGTGGCGCATCTGTCTCACGAACAGCTGAAAAATGCGATTCGTTTGTTTGGGGAAGAAGTGGCACCTAAGGTCAGAGCGGCGTTGAAATGAAAATGAAAAAGTCTAATCACGATCAGATTTTCTCACTCAAAAAACTCACCAACAGTTCGAATGGAGAATGAATTTAGATTATTGATTGTCGGTCGATCTTATGGGGTCAAATCGGAGACCTTTATCGATAATCATATCGAGTATCTGAATGGCGAGAAGCGTCTGATCTACGGGCGTAGATGGGATATGATCAATGTGGAAGGTGACTTTATTTGGCCGGTAAGAAGATATTTCCAGCATGTCCTTTCTGCCATTACGAATCTTGACGATGCGTATTGGTTTCGGGGATCTGTGAAGAAAGTGCTTCAAGAGCAGCAACCCTCGGCTATTTTGGCTCAATTCGGACCGGCTGGTGAATTTCTTTACCCGGCTGCTAAAGAGTTAGACATTCCGCTTTTTGTCCATTTTCATGGGTTTGATATCTCAAGATATTTGATTTTATGGCGCTTTCGGAAGAAGTTCGCCAAAATGGCGGAGCAAGCTCAAGGATTGTTTGTGGTTTCCGAGCGAATGGTGGAGCAGTTACTCAAAATGGGTGTTCCTCGAGAGAAAATCATCCTAAATCCTTATGGCGTAGATCCTAAATTATTTGAACCGAAAAACTCGGGAAGTAGCGAAGAGCCGACCTTTTTGATGGTGGGTCGTTTAGTGGCGAAGAAAGCTCCTCATTTGTCAATTCAGGCCTTTATTGAAGCGAAAAAGAGCATAAACGGAGGAGATAACCCGCTCAAATTACGCATTATTGGTGATGGTCCTCTTCGAAAACACTGTGAAGTTCTCATCAAGAAAAATGGAATGGAGCGGGATATCCAGATTCTTGGTTTCCAAACACCGGATGAGATTTCTCGTCACATGAACGAAGCCATGGCGTTCGTACAGCACTCGGTGACCGCTTGGGATGGAAATATGGAAGGACTACCTCTGGCAATTATTGAGGCGCAGATGTCAGGGAAACCAGTGATTTCGACAGTGCATGCAGGGATCCCCGATATTGTGGCGCATGGAGAAACCGGGTATCTGGTTGCGGAAAAAGATGTAAAAGGAATGGCGGAGTTCATGACCAAAATGGCGACTGATCCAGAATTAGTCAGCCAAATGGGTGTTCGCGCCAGAGAAAGAGCATTGAAGAAATTTACCCTTCAGCAGCACATTCAGGGCATCCAAAAACAGCTGGACGCCCTTTAAATTATCTACGAATGGACGCCCTTTGACCTTTATCTGCCCTCAGGCGTCATCTTAAGCGTTAACGTCTCGCCGTTACGTTCAATTACAACCTCAATCTCAACTCCTGGTTTTAGATCGGAGAGAGCATAGGTGTAATCATAGAGGTCATTCATCTCTTTACCGGCCAATTTTTTGATGATATCTCCGGCCTGAAGTCCTGCTTTTTCAGCAGCGCCTCCTTCTCGAACGCCGCTCAATTTTACCCCTTTATCCGTCGAAGCATAATCTGGGATCGTACCCAAGGAGACGGTGAACCCTCTCATGGAACCCGCCCTTACGGCATTCATCTCCACCTTTTGATAGGTAATGGATTCACTTGAATTCAGATCGAGTAAAATTTGCAGTGCATAATCTGCAATACGCTTCATACCGTCATAATTCAAATTATTCGCATCGTCGGTAGGCATGTGGTAATGATCGTGTAGCCCGGTAAAGAAGCACAAAATCGGCACCCCCGCCTGATATAGTGCCATTCCATCAGTAGGAACGTAAGGATCGTCGCTCAGAGAAAGCTGAAACCCGGCATTGAAATTTTTACGCTCTACAAGTGATTTCCATGCATCGGAAGAGCCCAATCCCTGAAGGATCAACTGATTTTGATTGAGCATTCCCACCATATCGAAGTTTAGGTAAGCCGCAATATTCTCCATCTGAAGGTTGCCTCCAGCGTTGGTCTGTGTAAAATCAGAAGAACCGATAAGCCCGAGTTCTTCTCCAGACCAGAATGCGACAGCTATATTGTATTTTAATGTACCTGGTGACTCCGCTTCGAGATTGGAGAGATATTCAGCCAATTCAAGCACCATTGCGGTTCCGGAAGCATTATCATCGGCACCATTATGAATGGTGTTGATTGCGTTACCGCTTGCCCGGCTACTGGTTTCTCCATAGCCAAGATGATCAAGGTGAGCGCCAAGAAGAATAGTTTTATCAGCCGGAGTTTGTCCATCAGCTCCGTTTGCGAGAATCATCGCTACAATATTTTCATCCTCACCCATACGAGTTTCAAGAGAGATGGATAGAGATCCGTTTATCCCGGTCTGAAATGTGGTCTGTGCATGAGGATTGAATTCCTGATAAGACGCTTTGATCGATTCTATAGTTGCAGGTTCATGACCAGAAGAAGCCATGGTAACAAACCAGTTGTTCACCGCAGCCGACTTGATCTCAGCTGCTAAAATGCCAGACTGTTGTGCTGTACGCTCGTTTCGAGGGCCATTGTAAGCTCTTTCACGTTCATCAATAAAAAGTATCGCAGCAGCTCCCTTCTCTTTGGCCTGGAATGCTTTATATCGCTGTGTCGAGTAGCGAAGCATTACCCGTTCTTGTTCCTCTGTCAGGAATTCAGGCATGCCATCTAACACTAATACGATTTTTCCGCTCACATCAACAGAGCCGTAGTCGTCATAGGTAAGTTCCAGATCCTCAGGGGCCGTTAATCCAAATCCGGCAAAGACGATTTCAGCTTCTGCTGAGCCATTGGAACTGAAGGGAAGGGGCATATAGGATGCACCCAAGGAAACGGTTCCATTACTAGCAGATTCGACACCTCCAGAACCAGCCTCTGAAGACCAAGTGAACTCATTTTCACTGACCGTTAAGGCAATACTCTCTACATACTCAAACGCATGACGATAACTTTCCCCGACAGGCTGAGTGCCTAGTTCAATCAGAGATTTTATCAGAAATTCGGATGCTTTTTCAAGCCCTTCACTTCCGGTCATTCTACCTTCAAGTTCATCTGAGGCTAAAAATTCCACTTTTACCTGCATTTCATCAGCGGATATATCGGACGTAAAGCTTATGGCACCTTCACCACGAAGGGGAGCCTTCGCCAATAGATCTAGTGCACCTTCATGATCCCATCCCGCTAAAAAGAGCTGTGATTTACCATCAGAGGTTCTTGTAGAGGTCCAGAGTAAGCGATCACCCTGAGGGGAAAAGACAGGAAGCGAATCGAATCCTTCGGTAAAGGTGACTCGTTGAGGCTCTTTGGTTCCTTCGGTGTCTACGATGTAAAGCTCAAAATTGGTGAAACCCATTTTATTACTTCCAAAAATGATGTATTCACCAGAAGGATGATAATAAGGTGCCCAGCTCATCGCCTTGAAATCGGTTACGCGTTGTATATCGGAACCGTCTAGTTTCATGGTAAAGACATCGGCGTTGTAGCCATCTTCACTGAAACGTCTCCAAATAATTCGCTCTCCATCTGGGGAAAAGAAAGGACCGCCATCATACCCAGGTTGAGTGGTGAGGCGCTTTACATTCCCACCGTCGGCATCCATGATATAAATTTCACCAAAGTAGGAGGGATCGAC
>JAURMN010000057.1 GCA_030830725.1 Balneolales bacterium
AGCACCGGACTAGAGCTTGAATTACTGGATCTGAATTTCTCCTACAGTTTAATCCCCTTTCGGACAAGTTATGGAACGGCTCATGCGATTGGACTTCGCATCCCCCTCTAATTTGTGATTCAAGTCTACTATCCTCATGCATTCTCCTACTTCATATCAGGCATTTATAAAGGAGGAGTTTTCAACTTTTCGGACACTTTTTGTATCACCTAGACCACAACCAAATCGTGATCAAACAGATTATTTAACCTTATTCTACAAAAATCTCGAAGAGAACGGTGACGTTAAGTATCCAAAACTTCACTACTTATCGGCGGTTTCATTTTGGAAATTGATCTTCATTTCAAAGCCATCCATAACTCTACTACACTATCACTGGTTAGAGTTCCAATCCTTAAAATCAGCTTTCGGACTGTTTTTTAAGTGGGTATGCATGGCTTTGTTTAGATTTCGTGGTGGAACCGTAATCTGGACTGTTCATAATCTTCATCCACATCAAGGAAAGTGGATAGGCATGAATGAATCCATTTCACGATCAATGTCCAAAGTAAGCACTCATGTGTTGATTCACTGTAAAGAGGTAGCGGAATTAGTGAAGGATACATTCCAAATTCAAGAGCACAAACTCCGAATCATACCCCATCCAGTATACCCACTTCAACGACTATCTTTTGAAGAGTCGGTTCGCCATCTGAATTTGGTTTTGAAGCATGATTTTTGTGAACGCATGCCCACTTTTTTGTTCTTTGGACAAATTTCAGCCTATAAACAAATTCCACAAACAGTAGAATGGCTTGCAGAACTCCCACAAAATTTTCGAATTGTTATTGCCGGGAAGGTTCTAAAAGAGAACAAAGTTGAAGGTGATATAGTGGACTCGTTAGATAAAAACTATTCAAACGTTTTCTTTTATAATAGGGCGTTATCAGACAGAGATATTCAGGCCCTCTTCTCAATAAGTGACGCCGTAATACTCAATTACAGAGCCATTCTCGATTCAGGAGTATTTCATCTCGCCAGAAGTCTAGAGACGCACATTATTGCGCGAGGAATCGGTTGCTTTCAAGAATGGAATAAAACTGCAGGCGTATCTTTATTCGATTCAAAGAATGAATTTATTGAGCATATCCAGCGCATTGTCCTTCATGAATGAACTTTTTGAATGATTCTCAAAGGACCTACTTTTCTAATTCTTCGCCAAAATGAGTAAATCGGAACTCCAAAAATCAGATATCAGGATTCGTATTGGGGTTGCCATGTTGGTTCATAACCCATTTCTGGAGATGATATTAGACCAGATTGGAGTGGACTGGATAATAAAAGATCCTTATGTAGAGAAGGGTGACCTCTACTCTTGCACTCTGCTAAACCGACCCTTAACCAATTCAGAGCGGTCATTTTGGAGATCCCTGCTTTCGAAAGGAAATCATACGATTCTTGATATCGGAGCAAATTTGCTTGATTTCCCACTTCAAAAGGCCCGATTCACTGCACCGATCGAAAATTCTGACCCATTTCTGGGAATCCTTTGTGATTTACCTTTATTACCCATTCCGGTACATAGGACGAAAAAAGCTCAATTTCTCAAACAGACCGTCTTTCTTGATTCTGACACTCCTTATGCTTGGTGTGGCTGGCTTTTTCAGACACCAAAAGAGGAAACGTCGCAGAGGATTCAAAGCTTTCCCGTGAATCAGAGTTCACTCGAAGCTCGATGGAAGTTTCGCAATCTGACAAAGGCTTCAGATCCGTCAGAGTCTATACACATTGTTCCATACGCTCATTACAGACATCTCTTAGAAAAAATTCTACTTAGTCTTCACAAGAAATGTGACCTTCCCTTTGTTTGTAAATCTGTCTATCCAGGAAAGCATGACTCGGTTTTTTTATTCAGGGTAGACAGTGACTATGCAGACAGAGAAAACACTCATAAGTTATTCTCTTTATTGAATCAGTATGAAATACGTTCTACATGGTTCCTGCACACAGAAGCTCATGAAGATTGGATTGAAGAGTTTTCTCGCTATTCAAATCATGAATTTGCCGTTCACGGACACCGTCACAAGCGATTCCAAGATGCGATTGAACTTGCTCAAAATTTAAAAAAGTCCTATCAGGTAGTATCGAGAATATCTCCCAAGATTAAGGTTAATGGATATGCAGAACCCTTTGGTTCATACCATCCCACTCTTCAGAATATTCTCGAGTCGTTCACCAAGAATTTGAATAGAAACGGGGAATCGGGATCTCATCGAGATACAGTCCGTTTTGTGTATAGTTCCGAATTTGGATTTGATACCAATAATCTGCCTCACTGGCCTCTAATTCAGCCTGGACCTCTTCAAATTCCGATTCACCCTATCTGTCCAGGATCTTTTAGCCGAACCACGGCTCAAGAAGACGTCATAAAGCAATATTTTAGATCACAGGTTAATGCTATGATTCGACGCCATGATCCTTTGATCTTTTATCACCATCCGTTGCAGCCCTATGAGGATATTCTTCATAATCTTTTTGTTTATGTGCAAGGGTTACAAAAGCGTGGACTTTCATTAGGGTATTTAACATTTTCAGAATGGGCTCAATGGTGGATTCGTCGTGTGCAGACTCGATTCTCTGTTCATTATTGCGTTAGTAAAGCTGAATTACAGATTAACTCCCATTCTGATGTCGATAATATGCCTGGAATGCACTTGCATTTTCGAGTAAATGTGAATGAGAATCTATATATAGTATCCTCTGGAGAATATCATACTGGTAATATGGAAGCATACAAAAAATTGGATTTATCTATAATTCCAGAAGTGGCCCAGAGTGAAATACCTGTAAACAGAAGCTATAGACAACGATATCACCATCTGCTTAATGAATTATTGAATAAACTTGGGAGGAGCACACAATGAAGATTCTGTTTATGGCTCCCCAATCTTTAACTGTTATTTCGGGAGGATTAAAACGTCAAATGAGTGAGACCGCCACCGGATTATCCTCACTTGGACATCGTATTCACTTCCTTTCACCAGAAAAAAATCTCTTTGAAATCCAGCCTGATGTTATTCACTTTTTTGGAGCGCAACCAGAGCTTTATTACACGCTTCAATTCCTACAGAATCATGAGATTCCCACAGTGGTGAGTCCTGTATTTTTTTCACGAAGATCGGCGTCTTCTTTAAAACGTCTTATTTCGTTCCAAAACGTACTCAGCCGTACGCCTCTGCTTAGTCTTACTGAACTACAAATGCGACAAAGATCATGCACATTTGCCAGTCATGTTGTGCCGAATACTAAAGCGGAAGCAGACTTAATTCATCACGCATTTGGAATAAAACCGTCTAACATCACTGTGATTCCAAATGGAGCAGATGTTGAACGATTTACTAACTCTTCCCCTGAGATCTATGAATCAAAATATCCATGGCGTGATTTCATACTTTATGTAGGAGATTTGAATGCAGAAAGGAAAAATGTACTAAAGATGCTCTACGCGTATAGTACTCTTAAAAAAAATTACCCCCTTTTACCTCCCTTGGTCTTAGCAGGGACACTCGGAACCACCGCTTACGCTTCACAAATAAGAACTTATATCCAGCAACACGATTCAATTCAATGGATTGGTCCGATTGATCACCACGATCCCCTACTCGCTTCTCTATACCGCGCTGCGCGTATTTTTGTTTTGCCCTCATACTTTGAAACACCAGGAATCGCCGCAATGGAAGCTGCACTATCAGGCTGTGAAATCGTCATCACACCCTTTGGAGGGACTATGGAAGTTTTTGGCGAGAACGCATTCTACATTGATCCAAAATCTGTCAGATCTATTGCTAAAGGAATCGAGTCTGCACTAGAACGAACGAAACAAAATCATTCAACAAATTCAAATCCGCTTATTGAGCATTTGATCCAAAACTATGGCTGGGCGCATGTTGCGCGCCAAACGGAAGCGGTCTATAAACGATTGGTGTAGTAATCTCTCATAAATGATAGCCTCACTACAAATTTGGATCGTATTTGGCACTCGACCCGAGTACATTAAACTGGCTCCAGTCATCAAATGGCTGCTCGATAATAGCGATTTTCAGCTTCGAGTGATTCATACCGGACAGCATGAGACCCTTGGCATTGATACAGGGGTGTTTTTTGGAGTGTCACCGGATGTTCAATTCTCATTCGGTACAAGGGATCGAATCTCTCTTTCAACCTTTCATCAAGCGCTTCGAAATGCTTTAAATACCGAAATAAATCAATTTGGAGCACCCTCTTTTCTGATCGTTCAAGGTGATACTCTTTCGGCATTTACTGCGGCTGAGACGGGTTTTATGAATGGGATCCCAGTTCTTCATGTGGAGGCAGGATTACGAACACGCAACATGCAAGAACCCTGGCCGGAAGAAATCCTTCGAGTTCTGATTACTCGATTTTCAACCTGGCATTTTGCTCCTACCGAATCAGCGAGACATAATTTACTCCGTGAAGGCATTTCCTCAAATCGAATTCTCGTTACTGGAAATACAATTGTAGACGCATTTCATTACATCCAAAAGAGTCAACCTGAACTATTTTTGGATGTACAAAGATCCGAGCCGCGAATCAAAGAAAATACTCAAAGAAACCCTTCTGAGGATAAGAGATCGTTTACTTCCGATACTCAAACAAAAAATGTATTACTTACCCTGCATCGACGCGAAAATGAGGAGCAGGAACAATTATCCATAGCTAACTCTTTGAAGACCTATCTAAAAAATCATCCCCATTGTCAACTCACAGTCATTCGACATCCGAATCCAAGCACATGGTTTTTGATTCATGAAATACAGAATGAACCACAGGTAACAATCATGGAAGCATTACGTTATCCGGATTTTTTAAAGCTTATGTCCCAAATGGATCTTATTCTAACCGATTCTGGTGGGCTTCAGGAAGAAGCACCAATTATTGGGATTCCAGTCGTTGTACTTCGAAATGTAACGGAAAGGCCAGAGGTCGTTTCATCAGACTATGGAACCCTGACGGGTAGTGATCCTGAAAGAATTGGGAACGCGATCGACTATCATCTTTCCAGAGGTAAACTACTTCCAACAAGTCTGTTTGGAGATGGTCAGACAAGTAGACGAACAGGAGAGCTTCTACTTAATCTTGCAAAAGGAAGTGGAAAATGAATTGTTTTTGGAATCACTGGAGCTCAGAACTCATGGATTCCAAGTAAGTACAATTTTACCCTGATCAAAACGATCTGCACTTGACCAGGCAGCGGAAAAGACCAATAAACCACTTCGGGTTTTGATCCCCATACCTGCTCCTAACGAATGAATAATCTTGCTTCTGTAAAGGGTTATCGTTGAAAACTCTGGATTAGAGGGTGCAGTTGAAGAAAATCTTTCGGGCACAGAAAGAACTGCATTAGAGGAAAATACGTGAAACCATAAATCCGGTCCTGTATTCCATCGGAGTTGAGAATTTGACTGGATTCTTCTCTTTACTCTGAATTGTGCCGGATTTAATCCTGGAAAATCACGAGGACCTCCAACCTGAATTAGCGATGAATATGGAATCTCATCTTCATGCACGCTCTCAAATTTCCCAGACAAGAATAAAACCCACTGATCCTGAATAATCTCAAACGCCGATCTAACCTCAGCGGCTATCTTGATTTGCCGATTTGAATTCATGGAATGTTCAAGGAACAGCGTTGATGAGAATCCAGTAATTGGGTTTGGATGTGTTGAAAACTCAAGAACTCCAAAGGGGATGAAATGAACTCCATATCCTGCAAAAAAATCTTTTCGGTCGATCTCTTCATTTCTCATTAAGGAGGCTCCACTTCTGACTTGCTGGTATCGGATCCGAGTATCTGCACTCCATGTACTGGATCCATTCCATATCAAAGATGAACCTATCGAAGACTCCAGATAGAGAGAATCCTCTTGATACATCGAATAATCGAGTGCCAGATCGAAAGGCAATGAGGATAGCATCTGCTTGGATAAGTGAATGGATGAACGGGTGCTCAATGGTTTAAATCTAGAAAATGAAGCGCGTAATCCAATCCCATTTCCAGTCAGAATTGGAACAGAGAGTTGTATGTTTCCCATCACTGAGGTTGCACCCTCTTGATTTGTTAGACCCAGAACACCATCGAGTTGGCTTACTTTTTTTTCTTGAACTCGAATTATCGTCGAAGCTTTAGGTAAATGCCCATTTCTCAGCTCCTCTGAAAACTTCACATCGATGCCGTCTTCCGCATGTTCGACAGACCAGGCTGAGAATGTCGATGACTCCAAACCTTGAACTTTTCCAAGTCGTTGAATCACCTTCAATATCCCCTCTTTATCCAAAAGCTCATCCACGCATGATTTGGATGAAGTGCAAAAAACAGGCTTCAAAAATGATACCAAATGCGCTTGTGTGAGCCTGCTATTTCCTTCAAATCGAATTTTTTGACTAGATGTTTCCGCTAGCGGTTCCAGTTTAAATTCGAATAAATATCGCTCTTCATGGATACTATATTTCTTCTCTTTAATTGTCTGGATGGATTCAAACGCGATTGGTATTTCATTGTGTGAATCGAGAATTTCTATACTTGTTAATTGAATCCGGATAAACGGGTATCCAATTTCACTCATTTTACTGAGCAACTTTTCAGCATATTCCGTTAAAGAGAGACCTTGAATTGGCACATGATCCGTATCCTCAAGAAGTCTGATTCTTAGCGCATCGTCATCTAGAAGCGATTCTTTGAACACAATACGAACACTATCCCCTACCTGAATTCGATAAGGCGTATTTGGAAATGAATCAAACTGAACCGTTCGACTCATCGATTGACTATACCCAACCGAGGAACAAGCTAAAAGAAGGATTAAACAGAGAATGAATCGAATCACTCAATTTGGAATATCTTCCTGACAAAGGCCGGAAGTGCAAAGGCCGCGCGATGGATTTCATCTGTATAATAACGACAGCCATTCAAAAAATCATCTCCTTCAATACGAAGAGTTTCATTAATATGAATTCCTTTCGGGTCGTATTTTTTTGAGGCCACAATCATAGACCAGAGGCCGGTTGGATAAAGAGGAATTGAACAGATATAGGGGTTTACTCGTGGAAAGAAAAGTTTGAGGCCTTTAGCTAGTCGCTGCATACTGGGTTGATAGTGCTTTACCCACGGAGATTCTGATTGTGAAGCGAACACCCCATCCTTCTTTAGAATCCGAGCACACTGTTCAACAAAAGAAGTGTCAAATAATCCATCCGCCGGTCCAACGGGATCTGAACCATCTATGATGACCACATCATAGGTTTCTTCCTTGGTATTTTCGATGAATTGAATACCGTCCTCAATTCTAAGGGTTAACTTTGGATGATCAAAATCACCAACGGTAGGGAGGTATAGTTTACACGCTTCTACTACTGCCTCATCAATCTCGACTAAATCAACTTGCTTCACTCGTTTATGGCGCATTACTTCGCGAGCCGTTCCACCATCCCCCCCACCAATAATGAGTACTTTTTCCGGCTTTGGATGCGTAAAAAGCGGAACATGGCTAAGCATTTCATGATAAACAAACTCGTCTTGCTCGGAGAGCATAACTAGCCCGTCAATAGTCAATAAATTCCCCCAAGAATCCGTCTCATAAACTTCGACCAACTGATAAGGAGTCTGTTTTGCATAGAGTTTTTTAACTACACCTAATGTCAGACCTGACCTACCTTTGTAATATTCGCTGAATTGATCCATGAAAGCACTTTCAATACTCGTTTATTCAGGAGATCAGGATCTGACCTGCCATTTCAGTGATAAAGGCTCTTATTCGTACCAGAGCACGACAGCTGCAAAAACTCCGCCGACTTCTTTTACTGTAAGCTCTGCCCCAATCGAGATGATTTCTTTTAAC
>JAURMN010000058.1 GCA_030830725.1 Balneolales bacterium
AAAGAATATTGGCCCCTGTAAAAGAGCCGTCGCCCCCAATGACCACTAATCCATCTATCCCAGCATTTTGTAAATTTTCTGCGGCCTTTTTTCGGCCTTCCACCGTTCGGAATTCCTGTGAACGTGCACATTTTAAGATCGTACCACCACGCTGAATAATGTTTGAAACCGATGCGGATGTAAGAGGTTTAATTTTATTTTCGATCAGACCCTGATAGCCATGATAAATCCCAAGTACTTCGATCTGGAGAGAGAGTCCGGTTCTGACTACGGCTCGAACTGCAGCATTCATTCCTGGCGAATCACCACCACTTGTAAGAACAGCAATCTTTTTCAATGTTTGAAAGAATTAGGTTGAGATGGGTTTTGAGAATCTTCAGAGAGCTCGAAAACTAATCACCGCCAGATCAGCAATCAACCACTATTTTTAAAGAAATAGATTCCGTAACAATTCGTATTTTTGAATTCTTATTTATTTTTTCTTTACTGAATTTACTTTCTTGACTCCCTCATCATTTCCAAAACAGACCAATCTTAACGAGCTAAATCGATCCGTTCAAACCGAACTGGCTGATTTTCGAGTTTTTTTTAAAGATATCATCGCTACGGATGTACCCCTTCTGGATCAGTTACTTCGTTATTTGTGGAGACAAAAAGGAAAAGAAATTCGACCAACTCTCATTTTTATGACCGCGAAACTCTTTGGTGAGGTATCCAAAAGAACGTTTATCGCGGCAACCATGATTGAACTTCTTCACACAGCCACACTTATTCATGACGATGTTGTCGATGAGGCAGATTCAAGACGAGGATTTCTAAGTATTAATAAGTTATGGAGAAATAAAGCCGGTGTTTTGCTTGGAGACTTTTTGCTCTCTAAGGGCCTTCTGATCTCACTTGAGCACAAGGAATATATTTTACTCAAAATTCTTTCTGATGCGGTTAGACAGATGAGTGAGGGAGAACTTCGGCAACTCAAAACCTCGAACCTTCAAAATATGACAGAGGATCGATACTTTGAGATAATTTCCGAAAAAACAGCCAGTCTCATAGCGGCATGTTGTCACTGCGGAGCTGAATCGGTACTAGGTGACGGCATCACGGAGTCTCAAGATGCCCTATTACTCAAACATGCGGGTTTAAAAATTGGTATCGCTTTCCAGATTAAAGATGATCTGTTAGACTACGGAAAAGAGGATATTGGTAAACCGAAAAGAAATGATATTCAGGAAAGAAAAGTTACACTACCTTTAATAAAGGCAATGGAAGCTGCTCCAGCCGGGGATAGCAAATCCATTCGAAGGATTTTTCGGAAGAGGAAGAAAAACCGTCAGGAAATCGAATCGATTGTTCAATTTGTTCACAGACATGGAGGGATTGAGGCCTCAGAGTCTAAAATGAGAAGCCTGATCGATGAAGCAGTTGAAGATATTCGCCAACATCCTCTACTCATCCAAACGAAGGATTCAACCAGAAAAGAAGCCCTGGATGAATTGATTGCCTTGCTTTCCTATATCATGAACAGGAAATCCTGATCAAAAATATATCGAGATCGAGTCTTTTATGGCTGACATGACATGGGACATCGAAAAGCTGCTTATCATCTCAGATGCTCATTTGACTTCCAAAAAGGGAGCGAAAACCTGCTCCACGGAAGAAAGTCTGATAGAGGTCCTGGAATATTGCACAGAGCACTCGATTCGAGTGCTTTTTCTTGGGGATATTTTTGACTACTGGATGGAATATCCTGGCTTCGTTCCTCCTATTTCCTCAGCATTCAGAATTAAACTCGCAGAGTTTATCCAAAAATCTTCACCAGTCATTATGATTACCGGTAATCATGACAATTGGACGCGAGACTATTTCCCATCTATTGGCGTTGAATTACTCCATGAACAACTTTTTTTAAAATTAGATAAGAAGTCTATTCTTTTTCTTCACGGGGATGGATTGTCTGATCTGAATTTTAACTTCCCCCGGCCCCTCTTTCATCGCTTAATACGCCACCCGTTATTTATCCGATTTTATCAACGGACATTGCCGAAGGATTATGGTTTACGCCTCATGAAGTGGTTTTCCACATACAGTAGAAAAACAAATCGCACGGATACAGCACTCCTTGATAACCAGGCAACGAAATGGATAAAACAGAGGATTGCGGACGTTGTTATTGCCGGTCATGATCATGTGGCACGCAGATTGGATGTAGATGGCGGTATTTATCTGAACAGTGGTTCATTTCACTCAGATCGAACGGCAATTCTCTATACGAATGGAGATTTTAAGCACGTTAAGTGGGAGCATAATCACTTTGTTTCGTATGTTTACCCTCAATGAAGACGGATTCTCCTGACGAGTCATATTACCCATGAGCAAACATAAATCCGTGCCAGATCCAGAACGCTACTTTGAGGACGCCAACTATCGTAGGAGGATGGCGAGAGGTACATCTTCAAGCCCTTCAGCTAATGGCGATCATAGCCAGAAATCAGTATTAACCCGAAAACAAAAAGGGATTTTATTTTCCATAATCAGTGTATTTGTTGTTGGTTTTGCATTCTATATCTCCCTTCTCTTTCAAGGACTCCCCTCCATCCAGGAACTAGAAAATCCGAAAACGGCGATTGCTTCTGAAGTGCGAAGTCGCGATGGAGTAATTCTGGATCGATATTTTATTGAAAACAGAACCTGGGTATCCATTGAAGAAATTACTCCACATATCGTACATGCACTCATTGCAACCGAAGATCGTCGATTTTATTCTCATTGGGGCTTGGATCTTCAACGAATTTTAGTCCTTCCTTACTATTGGATCCAGGGTAAACCGCAGGGAGGTTCAACAATCACTCAGCAATTAGCCCGGAATCTTTACAAGAAAATTGGAAGGGATTTTTCGGTGACGCGTAAACTAAAAGAGATGATTACCGC
Organism: Balneolales bacterium; assembly: GCA_030830725.1. Classification (GTDB taxonomy): domain Bacteria; phylum Bacteroidota; class Rhodothermia; order Balneolales; family Balneolaceae; genus JAURMN01. The sequence goes on from JAURMN010000058.1 coordinate 2,929, forward strand.
AGTTCAGATTGAGCGCAATTACACGAAAAGAGAAATCTTGGAAATGTATCTGAACACCGTTGAGTATAGTAACAGTGCCTTTGGTATTGAGGCTGCTTCCAGGATTCACTTCAACAAACCAGCCCGAGATATCACCATTTCTGAAGCTGCAACGCTGATCGGGTCTCTTCAAGCTGTTTATGCATTCAACCCAAGACTTTTCCCGGAAAAATCTGTCGCTCGACGAAATATTGTCCTCTCGCTGATACGAGATTCTGGTGTTATCAATCCAGAGTTGTATCAAACTCTTTCAGAAGAGCCGATTTCTTTGGAATACCGCCCTCCATCCAAGGCCGGTCGTGAGAGTCGATATTTTGGAGAGTTCGTCCGTCTTAAAGTTCAAAAATGGGCCGAAGAAAACGGATATGACATCTATAGTGACGGACTTACCATCTACACCACCATCGATTCACGCCTGCAATTCCATGCAGAAAGAGCCGTTTCGGAGAAAGCGGATTCATTACAAAAAATCTTCGAGGCAGAATGGACTACGAAGGGTGGTGAATACATGGACAAATTATGGGACCAGTATCCTCTTTTTCTCTACAGCTTTATTCGCGAAAGCGATCAATATAAAAATGGATTTAGTGAATATAACACGGATAAAGAATCCGTAGTCTTTGATTCACTTTTTGCTGATACCACATTTATTGCTTCACTCAAGCGTGAAAGAACGAGATTACAAGCTAGTTTCGTTGCGATTGATCCCTCGAACGGGAATATTCGAGCTTGGGTTGGAGGCCGCGATTTTGGGAATAAACAATTTGATCATGTATCTCAAAGCAGACGACAAACAGGGTCGACCTTTAAACCGTTTGTTTATGCCGTTGCCATGGATAATGGTTATATGCCCTATCATCGTTTTTCAAAATTTCCAACAAGTTTCATAGATCGTAACGGGAATGTGTGGGACCCAAGAGACGAGGTTGTTCCAGAAGGTCCTGAATTTGTCACGCTTCGACAGGCTTTGGCGCGAAGCATGAACAATGTAACGGTACGTTTACTACCCGAAATTGCAGGCGTTCCAGGCACAAACAAACTTCACGAACTAGATCCTGCAGCACGAAAGATTAAAGAAATGGCCATTCAGATGGGGGTTGATCTGCAAAACACGCCCGCCTATCCCTCGATAGCACTAGGTACAGCAGAGGCTAGTCTGCTAGAAATGGTTAGTGCTTATACTACTTTTGCCAATAGCGGGGTGCATATCGAACCCGTCGCAATTACTCGAATTGAGGATAAAGAGGGTAACATTCTGATTGAATACTTCCCTGAGTACAGACAAGAGGTCATCTCACCCGAAACAGCCTATTTGATGATTGATATGATGCGAGGGGTAATCCGGGGTGGAGACGGATTTTTCGGAACAGGCGTAAGGTTACGAAATGTCTATAATATTACTCAGGACGTTGCTGGAAAGACGGGAACAACACAGAATAGTGCAGACAACTGGTTTGTCGCCATGACTCCTCAATTAGTTATGGGATCATGGGTTGGTGGTGAAGATCGACGGATTCGTTTTCCTGAAAACACGTTTATTGGACAGGGTGCCAGAGCCGCGTTACCTATCGTCGGTACGTTCATGAAT
>JAURMN010000059.1 GCA_030830725.1 Balneolales bacterium
ACCAGTGTCAATGCGACCAACAGGGAACAGATCAGAGCAAAGACTACGACAAGTGCAAGTTGCTGAAACATCGTTCCGGTAATCGTAGTCATAAAGACAACCGGAAGGAAAATTACGCAGGTGGTGAGTGTAGAGGCTATAATGGCTCCATTCACCTGCTTTGTCCCGGTTATGGCCGCCTCTTTCAGACTCATTCCTTTACCCCTGAGTCGCACAATGTTTTCCAATACCACAATCGAATTGTCTACGATCAGACCTACTCCAAGTGCAAGACCCCCGAAACTCATCTGATTTAACGTCAGTCCATTGAAATAAAGGAGGGCAAATGTGGCAATAATCGAAATTGGAATCGCCAGGGCAATAATCCAGGTTGTTGAGCCATTTCGAAGGAAGATATAGAGAATCAAAATGGCAAGAAGTCCCCCAAAAATGGCGGATTGTTGCACATTACTGATCGAGTTTTTAATAAAATCACTTTGATCCGAGATCACCAGAAGATTTAAATCCGGACGCTCTCTGTTAATGCGTTCAACCTCTTGAATGATCGCCTCTGCTACTTCTACAGTATTCGCACCGGTCTGTTTGCGCACCCCGACTCGGACCATCGGTTCATCGCTAACCATCACGAAACGGTTCATGTCTTTGAAGGTATCCTCCACCGTAGCCACGTCCCGAACACGAACAGGGATCCCGTTTACATTGGTAATAATCGTGTTTCCGACCTCCTCCACAGAGTTATACTCGCCGAGTGTTCTCACATAAAGGTCCGTTACTCCCTGCTTCACATTTCCACCGGGCAGTGTCGTATTATCGGAAACAATCGCCTGGCGAACCTGATCGGCGGTGAGCCCGCTGGCCAAAAGTCGGTCACGGTGTAGATTTACACGCACCTCTCGGTACACTCCTCCCCAAATATCGATGGATCCTACGCCTGCCACCTGATCTAGTCTGCGACGAATATCACGCTCCAATATCCGCGTTAATTCATCCATTGGGCGGGAGGACTGAGCTCCCAAAATCACTATCGGAAAATCGTTAGGATCAAATTTCCAGATTCCTGGCGGTTCAACCTCTTCCGGGAACCCTCTTCTGACGCGATCCAAAGCCGCACGAATGTCGTTTGCGGCTTCTTCCAGGTTGGTGCCCTGTGTAAAGCTCAAGCTTACCCGGCTGGACCCTTCCTGAGATTGAGAAGTCACTTCATCAAGATTGGGAACTCCAGCAAGAGCATTCTCTAAGGGCTCCGTGAGAATCGTTTCAATCTCTTCAGGGCCTACGTTGGGATAATTGGCAAAAACCGTCAGGCGTGGAAATTCAATCGGCGGTAAAAGATCCACCGGGAGAAAACGGAATCCGACCAACCCCAGTACAATTACAATCAAATAAACCATTGCCGTGGCAATGGGCCGTTTTACCGATGTGTCTGTCAGTGGCATATCTGTTCAGCGTTAATTGGCATTTTGTTTCACGATGACCTGGTCAATCAGATCTTCCGCACGTAATTGTTGCATGTCCAAAATTCGTTTCCATTGAACAGGTCGAACTCGGGCTTGATTTTCATTTCCGATCAGTAAGTTTTGCCCAATGGTCACAACCCAGTCTCCGGCATTCAATCCGGAAATACCGGCACTTTCTCTCCCCTTAGCAACAATTTGAATCGGGACAAATTCCATTCGTGTTGGATCACTGAGAGGAATTTCATTCACATTCTCAACAGGAGTTGCGGGTTCTACCTCTACTCCATAATCCGAAGCACGATAAATTCCGGTCACTCCGGTACGGGGATGCTGATAAATGGCGCTTAATGGTACGAGTGTAGCCAGTTCACTTTCCCCGTATAAAACATCAACGGTAACAAACATTCCTGGAATGAGCAGGTTCCCGAGATTAGAAACTTCGATCTCCGCTTCTGTACTGAAGGAGGTGCCCCGAAGAAACGGGGAGATTCGGCTCAATTCAGTGGTCAACACTGTGTCTGGGAAAAGCTCGCTGTAAATATTCACTTTTTGACCTTCCTGAATATACCCCAACATCTTTTCGGTAAGATTCACACTTACGATTCCCTCTTCAAGGTCTCCCAATACAAAGAGGCGTGTTGACGGGGAAACTTGCATCCCTACTTCCGCATTTCTCTGGCCCAAGGTTCCAGAAATCGCAGCGCGAATGGTAGTTTGACCAAGCAGATAGCGTTGTTCTTCAAGAGATGCCATACTTTGTTCCACTTGGGCTTTGGCTAACTCCAGATTCGCTTCTGCCGATGCCAATTGTGCCTCAAGATTTTCGATTTCGAGTTCACTACTAAGATTTTTTTCGGCCAAAATCCGAATTCGTTTAATTCTGGATTCAACTTCATCCAGTGAGGCTTGTGCCTGTTTTTCGCGTGCCAGGCTGATCCGGTGATTCGCTTCCGCCTGTCTAACGCGCTCTTTGAGTTCTACATCTCTCAATTGGACTAATGCCGCTCCTTTTTCCACATAATCTCCTGAATTCACAAAAATCTGCTCGATCGGGGCTGACACTCTGGGATATACTTCAATTTGATTTTTTGCCCGAACGATGCCACTTAAGCGCTCTTCCAGTGGCAAAGAGCCATAGGCCGCTTGTACCGCTTCTACAGCCGGGGTAACACTAGCCCCCCATCCGCCCGGCCCTCCCTGTTGGTCAGAGGAACTGCAACCTGCAAAAACGAGCGCCGCGGTAAAAAAGAAAAGGCTTATATTTTTCATAAAGGTTTGTAAGTCTGTGAAAACAAATCGCAAGATCTATGGTCGTGATTTTTTTGTTCTCTGTTTGTTAAAGTTATTAAAGAGTTTATGGGTCTTTTTTTGCACTCAGACCGTCTTTAAATCTATATCGCTTAAGAAAAAAAGAATTACGGCTTGCGTTACGCGAAACTCTACACACAAACATTGCCCAAAAAACGTTCCTCGACGATGTTTCGTTCTGATTGCAACGTTTACGATTTAACCCAACGAAGCCACATCCCATAACCTCGAATTCCTTCATGAAGAGAAAACTTCTTATCAGCCTTTTTATCTCCCTTTTCCTGATTTTCTTTGCTTATCAAGCCATTCAGAACGTAAACCCAGAAAATCGGGTCACGGAAACGGAGTGGGTATCCTTTGAGGAAGCGTTTCTACTTGCCGCCATGGATAACAAGTATCTCCTTATTGATATCTATGAGATCGGTTGCAAATTCTGTCGCGCCATGGAGCGTGAGGTCTATCCGTCCGATCCGGTGGTTGCGCTTATGGATCGCTTTTATGTACCGGTTCGATTAGACGGGCGATCCAAGGATCTGATCACTTTTCTGGGTGAGGCGATGACCGAAGAGGAATTTGCCCTAAAAATGGGAGTGACCGCCTATCCGTACACCGTTGTCATGCGACCTGATGGATCTGTGGTAGACAGTCAACGAGGGTACATGGATTCGTTTACCTTCACCCGTTGGCTTCGAAGTCTGATTTCGGGTTAATTAGGCAAAATCCTGTACATTGTGTGACGGGAGTTTTTCCGGAGTGCTTGACCCCTTGTAGAGGGATCTTCACCGATTCGAAACATCAAAATGGAGCACCTTTATGAAAGCAAATGTTGGAAATACCGATAAGATTATCCGGGTCTTTTTGGCCATGGTCGCCGCTGCACTTGCCTATACTGGCACCGTTACTGGCACATTAGCCACTGTATTTTACTTTGTGGCCGCTGCGCTTCTACTCACCAGCGCATTTAGTTTCTGCGGGCTCTATACCCTGTTCGGAATCAATACCTGCAAGGTTAAGCAGGCCTGAGCCGATAATCTCAGCTTGCCTCGGCATAGGCTCTTACACCTGCCACATCAACCATTATGTCAAAAAGTTCAGTGTTGCGGGTGAAAGAGGTGAGTGTTTCAGACCCAGGTCCGAGAGCTGCCAACTCTACGTAGTCGGATGTGTGTACGCCACCCAGCCAGTTGATGCTCACATAATTGGCCTGAATCGCACCCAATACGGCCGAAGGAGTTCGCTCTGCGCGATAGGGAGTAATGAATTCGCCCTTCATACTGTCGATCAGCATCTTAGCTTCATCATCAGTGATTTGAAGCCTTGTCGCCTGTTCGATGATTTCTTTAACCTGTTGTTTGGTCGGTTCTTTGGGAAGTTGTTCTTGAATCCATTCGTTGGAGTGGCGGAATTTTTGAAGTTGATCAAACATCATAGGAGCGTCGGTATAAGTCAGTCCGGCGCCATTCACACCCGGGTTTGCATTAGAATGATCCGTTGTAATGATTACCAGGGTATCCTCTCGATTTTCGATGTACTCAAAAACTACTCCTATGGCATCATCAAACGCAATCATGTCATACACAAGGCCTGATGGATCATTTCCGTGAGCCGCATGATCTACGCGCCCGCCTTCAACTTGAAGAATGAACCCGTCTGGGTGTTGATCCAAGCGATCCAAAGCTGATTTTGTCATCTCGGCCAGTGTCGGAACGTTATCGCGGAGTTGTGGAACCGTATTTTGATCCACGGTGTAAGGCAGGTGGGAGTCTGTAAAAATACCCAGAACCTTACGCGGAGTTTTATCCGCCATCATCGAGGCCTTATCCTTCAGAATTGTGTACCCAGCTTTTCCAAAATCACCATACAAATCACGGCCATCACGTCGCTTATCCGGATTGAAATGACGATCGCCACCTCCCATCAGAAGATCAATTCCAGCTTCGAAATATTGTGCCGCAATTTCATCCTCGAGATTTCGACTTGGTGCAGCCGCAGCAAAACCGGCCGGTGTGGCATGGGTAATGCGAGTTGTAGTCACAAGGCCGGTTGCCTTACCGGCATCTCTAAAAATGTGGGTAATGGGGCGAAGTGGTTCGTTATTCACACTCCAGTTTACTCCACCATTATTAATGCGCTGGCCACATCCCCAGGAAGATGCAGCCGCTGATGAATCGGTGATGAAGGAATCCGCCGCTGCCATATCCATCAATCCTCTGTGGTAAGTCCGCTCGGAGTTGTAAAGTTGAATCCAATGTGATGTTCGATCAAACTGCCTTTGATTCATCAGATTTCCCATCGAAAGAGTACCGATACTCATGCCATCCGCCACTAAAAAAATGACATTTTTTGCAGCTCCTTGAAGATCTTTACGAGTTTTGCGGGTACTTGTCTTTGAGGTCTTGCCCGAGATCAGTGCCGGTGAAAGGACGGGTAGTGTTAGAGCAGAAAGGGCTCCTTTTTTTAAGAAATCTTTACGTGAAATCATGGCAATAACGATCGTTTCCGTTTTTAAAAGGTCAGTAATTCAGATAAAAAGGGCGGGCTTTGATGAAAGAAGATCATTACCTTTCTCCGTCCGTACAAATAATGTACTGCAAAAGCGAACGAATCGGAATTACCGTTTTGTTAATCCGAGTACTCATTAATCCGGATCTGACAGCCAAGCTTTTACATGTCAACTATGTCAACGCCTGAGACCTTACTAGAAACCTATAAGCTGGGAGATGTACGGGTGGAGATCCGCTCAACGGAAAATCCATCCCGCTATAAGGTCGACTGCCGAAATGAGTCGTTTCACTCCGCGTTTGAAGTCAGCGAATACGAGGCTACGCACTATCGCCGGCACATGAACTTGAGAATATCGAAGGCCTTTGGGGAGGCAAAAGAATCTGAATAAGCCGCTACTAAACTGATTTTTGAGTCCCGTCTAGACTACCAGCATCGCATCGCCAAACGAATAAAACCGATAGCGCTGTTCAATGGCTTCCCGGTAAATCCGATGCATTTCCTCTACGCCGATCATCGCGGCCACGAGCATCAAGAGCGTGCTTTTTGGAAGATGAAAATTGGTAATCAGTGAATCGGTAAATCGAATCGGCACTCCTGGGAAGATAAAAATGGATGTATCTCCAGAACCGGCGTGAATACCCGTTTCCGGTGTTCCTGGTTGAGATTCTAGCACCCGCATACTCGTCGTCCCCACAGCCGTACGATGCGAAGCCCGGCTTAGTTCTTCAGCCGCATCCGGGGTGATTCTCCACCATTCAGAATGCATTTCATGCTCTTCGATCGTATCGGCCTTCACGGGAGCAAAGGTCCCCAGGCCTACGTGAAGTGTAATTTCCGACTGATGAAATCCATTTTCACGGAGCTCTTCGAGTAATTCAGGAGTGAAGTGTAATCCCGCAGTCGGGGCAGCCCGGGATCCTTCATCTTTTGAAAATACGGTTTGGTACCGTTCGGATAGCTCTTCATTGGGTGAAATATAGGGCGGGAAGGGTGTCTGCTGAAAGGGTTTCCAGCGTGAATCCGTGAGAGACGGAGTGAGTCGGAGTTTGCGCAATCCCCCCTCTAACACATCCAGAACTTCGGCAGTGAGACCCGGAGCGATTTCGTGACAGGATCCCGATTTAAACTTTTTACCCGGACGAACCATGGCTGTTGCCATTGTCTGGTCGTGAGCATGCTCTTCTTCGAGAAAAAATAGTTCTCGGCTCGAAGAGTCGAAGGTAATCCGACAAGCATTAACCCTTGTATTGTTTAATACGAGGCGTGTTCCTGGATGAAGATATTTCCCCAGATTGAAAAACCGGTCATGAGTAATGGTTTTATCTTCCCTCGAATAAATCAGAAGCTTGGAGTGATCGCGTGGTGTTGCAGGCTCCTGGGCAATCAGCTCCTCGGGGAGAGAGTAGTCATAATCCGAAAGACTCAGCACGTTCAGGCAACTTCCTGGTTTACTTTTTCAGAGACCTCATGGATCTTCTTTAAAATTCCATCTGGACCTATACCCACTTCATCATGGAGCTCTCTCTGGGTTCCATGTTCCACAATTCGATCCGGAATTCCCATGATATGGATCGAGGGACGAGTAGATTTATCCGCTAAATACTCGGCTATCGCAGAGCCAAATCCTGCCTCCACGGTGCCATCTTCAAGGGTAATGAACGCTTTATATTGAGTGGAGAGTTGAACCAACATCTCTCGGTCCAATGGTTTTGCAAAGCGCATGTCCACATGACCGACTTCGATTCCCTCCTCTGATGCACGACGGATGGCCTCTTCAGCGTACTCGGCAATGGGCCCAAAGGTAAGAATGACAAGATCCTCTCCGTCTCGTAAGACTTGCGCTTTTCCAATCTCCATTTTCGAAAACTCTTTGCGCATCTCCATTCCTGTCGCTTCTCCTCTAGGATAGCGTATCGCCCAAGCCGCTTCCTCATGTGTAGAGGCTGTAAACATCATGTCCCGAAGTTCTTGTTCATTTCGAGGGGAAGAGATAATCACATTTGGAATGGCCCTTAGGTAAGGAATATCATACAATCCGTGGTGGGTAGGTCCGTCGGCGCCTGCAAAGCCGGCCCGGTCAATACAGAAGACTACCGGGAGTTTTTGGATCGCTACATCATGCACTAACTGATCGTACCCGCGCTGTAAAAAAGTAGAGTAAATCGCTACAAAGGCTTTTTTGCCCTGTGTAGCCAACCCTGCACCAAACGTCACGGCATGTTGTTCGGCAATTCCAACATCAAACGCCCGATCAGGAAAACGATTCATCATTGGCCACAAACTCGATCCACTGGGCATGGCGGGGGTAATACCAACAATCCGTTCATCATTCTCTGCAAGCTCTACAAGTGCATCTCCAAAAACGTCTTGATATTTCGGTGCCGTCGGTTTTGCAGAAGGTTTGAGTACCTGACCGGAGATCTTATCAAATGGTGAGCTGGTAGCGTGCCATTTGGTTTGCTCACGCTCTGCGGGGGCAAAGCCCTTTCCTTTCACCGTCACAATATGGAGTAACTTCGGCCCGGATACGGTTCTCAAATCTTCCAGATGGCGGCGCAGGGCATCCACATTATGTCCGTCCACAGGGCCGTAGTATTTAAAACCGAAGGAGCGAAATAGAGATCCGGGGGTAACCGCCGCCATCAGGGCTCGTTCCACTCTGGAAGCTACTTTTCTCATGGCATCCCCGGCACCCTTAAGGTGACCCAGCATGTCATAAACATCATCACGCATCTTATTGAACGTCTTACTAGTCGTAATATCCGCCAGATATTCCTTAAGAGCGCCCACGTTGGGATCGATGGACATGTTATTATCATTCAAAATCACCAGCAGATCTGAATTCAAAGCACCCGCATTATTCAGCGCCTCAAATGCCATTCCACCGGTCATGGCGCCATCCCCAATAATAGCTACCATCTTTTTGTCACTTTTGTCCAGATCTCTGGCAACTGACATTCCAAGTGCAGCTGAAATTGATGTGCTACTGTGCCCAACTCCAAATGCATCATATGGGCTCTCGCTTCTTTTAGGAAATCCGGAGATCCCTTTGTACTTACGATTCGAATAAAAGTCTTTGCGCCGGCCGGTCAGGATTTTATGCCCATAGGCCTGGTGACCCACATCCCACAGAATTTGATCTTCAGGAGTATTGTACACATAATGAAGGGCCACGGTCAGCTCTACAACTCCCAGACTAGCCCCAAAATGACCCCCGTGAATCGAAACAGTATCAATAATATATTGCCGTAATTCATCGCTGAGCTGGCGAAGATCCGTGGGTTTTAATTTTCTCAGGTCTTCGGGAAAGTGAACCTGCTCCAAAAGGGGCCCGGCGAGTATCTCTTCAGATTTCATGTGCAAATTAGTCCTCTTGTGAAAGCTCCTTATTTCCTGACTGGAGTGTCTCATGGATCTCTTCAATCCTCAGCGTTGCGGATTCCAGCGTGGCAGAACATTGCTTCGATAGGTTTAAACCCTCTTCATAATAACGAACAGAATCTTCGATTGTGACTGCGGGATCATCAAGCCTGGCTACGATTTCTTCAAGCCGTTTAAGGGCTTGTTCAAACGAGAGGGTATTATTGTCGGTAGATGTACTCACAAAGTTCTGTTTTTCTGACGCTTCAATACTGGATTAAACAGGTACGGCGCACTCAGATTGTACCCGATATCCCATTTAAACTCAACTCTTGAGCTTATCGTTCTTTTAACGGAACGATCTTACGAATCTTTTTCGAATCACTTAAAAGAAGAATCGGCCCGTCAAGAGAGGTAAAATAGACATTTTTTGCAGAACCTGTTGCGCTGGTTAAGCGTTCCGAAATCTCTTTGTGGGGATGCCGATACCGATTCCGATAAGAGACAGAAACAATGGCCGTTTGGGGAGATACCGCTTCGATAAACGCCGAAGTACTACTGGTTTTACTTCCGTGATGACCCACTTTGAGGACCGTTGAGACCAACCAGTTGGGCGCTTCAGACTCAAACCGCTCCATGATTTCCTGCTCAATACCTGATTCAGCATCTCCAGTCAACATAAAGGAAACCTCTCCGTACATCCATTTCATGACCAGAGAGGCATCATTCACATTTTGCATTTCCCTTTGGCGGGTGGCGCGAGATGGATTGGAAAACGTGGATTTGGGCACATTGGGACTGAGTATAAACACCTGAATTTCACCACCCAATAAAAAACTTTCTCCGGCTTTGGGATTTCTCTCCGGGATCCGTTTCATCCAAATCAGGCTGTCCAACTCGCGATTTAACTCCGATTCATACAATGCATACGGCCTGTAGACCGTGTCAATCTGAACATGTGAAAGGAGTTCAGGGGCTCCGCCAACATGATCTGCATGGGGATGAGTAAGAAAAAGCCCATGAATTCGCTCAATCCGCTCTTGTTTAAAAAATGGCAGCAAAACGCCTCTGCCGCTATTCCACCCCGGTGACCACGTTCCGGTATCCACCAGATAATTTTTCCCGGCAGGGGTTTGAAAAAAAAGGGCATCTCCTTGGCCCACATCCAAAACTACCAAACGAAATGGTTTTGGCCTCCACAGTTCTGTCAAATCCATGGTTCCGCTGATGAGAAGAAGGATCAGCACCGTTCGAATTCGCTTCCACCGATCTCTGACCTCCATCGATGGCAGGGCTGTCCACAGCAGTCCGATCCATGTCAGCACAGCCGTCAACGATGGCTTCAAAAGACGCATAGCAAAGTCTTCCTGGCCTGCCTGTTCCGAAACAAAGAGGATCCACTTCACCATCCCGTTCATAAGTTGAAAAACCCAGGGAACACCCTCTGCCAGAGGCGCAAACCCCACCAGTATAATCGTCATCGGCATCAAAAAGGAAAGGATTGGAACAACCAGCAGATTACTAATTGGGGCCATCAAGGAAAGTTCACCAAACCAATAGGCCAGAATTGGAGTTAATCCGGTTTGCACCACCATCGTCACCGACATGACCTGCACAATACTGGTTACCCACCGGTAAGGGATTACGCGTTCGATCCTTTGCTGTGTGGCTGGCATCCAAAGCAACAACATCGTTACCGCTCCGAACGAAAGTTGAAATCCCGGTTCCAAGAGTTCTTTTGGAGATATCACTAAAATCCCGGTGGCAGCGGCGGCCATCTGATTCATAGAATTCCTTGACTTACTGAATAACGATCCGAAACCGAGTAAGACCGCCATGAGCGAGGCTCGATTAACAGAGGTGGAAAATCCTGTCAAAGAAGCATAGATCCACATCAAACTCGATAGTAGAACCAATCCGATAACCGGACCGTATTTCCAGCGTCTGAACATAGGCAAACAGATCCAAAACGGGGTTAACAGAAACCCCACATGAAGCCCTGAAACAGCCATGATATGCGATAATCCGGCACGACTGAAGGCTTCCTTTACCTCCGCTTCAAGAGAGCGCTTATCCCCAATCAAAAAGGCTTTTAAGAATGGTGCCGCTTCCTTTGAAAAATGCGTGTCTAATCTCTGTAAAATCCCTTGCCTGAGTTGGGAAATCCAAGATAAATTTGGAACCCATTGCTTTAAGGAGTGAAAGTGACCTGAAGACTCCGCAGACACCGCATAGGAAACGTCATAGGATAGAATTATCCCCTGCACATACAGCCCCTGTTTTTCTAACCACTCTCGATAATTGAAGCCACCGGGATTATCATTTGCCTTCGCCGGATAAAGGCGTATGATCGCTTTAATTTCGCGCCCCTCCACCAACAGGCCTTCGCCAATAGATTGCGCTGAATCCTCGGCCTCGGGTAGCGCATTAAGGGTAGGCCCGAGAGCCTCAAGGGTAAATCGCCCACCCGTTTGAAATCGTCTCCATCGCACTAACCCGGGAGCTTTCTCCGTCTTCCGGGATGTAAATCCAATGGAATCAATCCGGATTTCAACTATCTTTTGTCCCGACGATCCGGAAGCCGTTTCCCGAACGGCAGAGATGGTCCCAAGGATCTGGAGGTCTTCCGCAAAAGCCCACTCCGTCCAATTATGGCGTCGTCTTTCTTCGACTTTTTTGATCTGTGCAAGTCCCATCACACTTGCGCCAGTCAGATAAACCGTGAGCATCCAAACCCAGTTTACAGCGGTGGGATAAAGCCATCCATGAGTAGAAAGGGAGCATTTAGTCCTAACCCAGACCGCGTCTAGGAACTGAAATCCGAGCAAAAAGAGGGTGATTAGGACGAGAAAAGGAAGAATAACTCCCTCAACAGGCCAAACATGCAGCGTCAAAATTCCTGCGCTAATCAGAAAGGCAACACGTAATGCCGGAAGCTCGGAAAACTGCATAAGGAAATCGTTGTTGCGGTTTCCTTTATAAGCCCCCACCCAGAAGAATCTTACAAATCCGTGGCTTTTTCTTTAAGCAACCATATAGAGGCCTACAGGCTGTATATGGTTTTAGATGCTTTTAATGAGTTTCAGGCGCTTTTGAGAATGGCAAATTTCCGTTTTCCGGCTTTGAGTACCCTGTCTTCACCGGAATAAAAGTGAACTTCATAATGAATATCGGTCACTTTTTCATCATTCAGGCTCACTCCACCCTGCTGGATGAGTCGCTTGGCCTCCCCATTGCTGCTCACGAATCCCAATGTCGTGATCAGTTCCGTTAGTTTGAGGGATGTTCCTTCTGGATGCTGTACCACCGGTGCATCATCCGGAACTTCTTTTTTAATAACCGTCTGCTCAAAATAATTTCGAGCAAATATGGCAAATTCTTCGGAATGAAACGCTTTCGTAATTGCGAATGCCAGCGCATGTTTGGTGTTCCGTGGGTCCTGAACTGCCTGCGCACGATACGTATCAAGCTCCTCATCGCTGACATTGGTCAAAAGTTCAAACCACTGCATAATCAGGTCATCGGGGATAGAGAGTACTTTGCCATACATCTCCTCTGGTTTTTCGGTTATCCCGATGTAATTATCATAGGACTTGGACATTTTCTGTATCCCGTCCGTTCCCACCAGAAGAGGCATGGTCAAGATGACTTGGGGTTCAAGATCCTCTGATCGTTGAAGGTCCCGACCAATCAATAAGTTGAATTTTTGATCCGTGCCGCCAAGTTCAACATCGGATTTCAAATAAACAGAATCCGTGCCCTGAGCCAACGGGTAGAGAAATTCGTGCAGCGATATCGGTTCGTTGGCTTTATATCGTTTGGAAAAATCATCCCGCTCAATCATTCGCGCCACCGTAATTTTGGAACTGATTTTGATCAAATCCATAAAATTCAAGGGCTCCAGCCATTCTGAATTGTAGACGATTTCCGTTTTTTCTGGGTCTAAAATTCGATGTGCCTGCTCGAGATAAGTTTTGGCATTTTCCCGAATCTCCTCCGGAGTAAGTGCAGGACGAGTTTTATTCTGGCCAGTTGGATCTCCGATTAAGGCGGTAAAATCCCCAATGATCAAAATCGCGTGGTGTCCAAGCTCCTGAAATTGTCGCAATTTCCTCAGAATTACCGAATGGCCCAGGTGGAGATCCGGACGTGTCGGATCGCAACCCAGCTTAATTCGAAGCGGTCGGTTATCCCGAATCGATCGTGCCA
>JAURMN010000060.1 GCA_030830725.1 Balneolales bacterium
CCCTCATACTCGTTCATTTTTTTCTCCTTCTGATGATGAGTACTCTGACGTTCAACTTTGCCTGGGCACAACTTGACCGAAAACGAGCCGTAACCTCCGGACTGGAAGAGTTAACCTTTATGGCTCCTCGATCCATCAATATCTACACAGTGGAGCCCCTTTCGGCCGGGGAACTTCACTACTCGATCATGCATACGTTTGGTGAGGTAGAATCCGGATTACAGAACCTTTGGGGTATTGATTATGGAGCAAATGTCCGATTGAGCTTTGAATATGCTCCCACTGATCGATTTTCGATGACTTTTGCCCGGACATCCGAAGACAAGGTGGTGGATTTGAGTGGAAGGCTGCACCTGATTCAACAACAGCGAGATGATTCGGTCCCTGTTTCTATCACCCTAAGCGGAGGTTTAGGACTTACGACCGGAGACTATTCCTATCTACAAAACAATTACTCACTCTCAGATCGCTTCCAAAGCCACGCCATGATACATATTGCCCGAAAATTCTCTCAAGAATTGTCACTCCAGGTCTCTCCAGGATTTGCCTACTTTTCCAGAGTAGGAACCGAGCTCTCAGTGGCCAATCCAGTTGAGAATTTATACACTGGGATGGCCTTTTCTGGACGATATCGTGTAGCATCTCGAATGGCTCTCACGTTTCAGGTTGTGCCCCGATTCTATGGAGATGAATCCGATGTGGTTCTGGGTGCTGGCTTTGACATCGAAACCGGTGGACATGTCTTCCAACTCTACATGGTAACGTCCAATGCTCTTCAAGACGCTTATATATTGGGTGGGAAAAATGGCGGGATAAAAGATGGGGCGTTTCGCCTTGGATTCAACGTCAACCGCGTGTTTTCTGTGAAGCGTTAGAATCTATCTAATCTTCAACTCTGGCAAGATTCCACCATCGACATTCCAGCTTAAGACTCACAATGCAGCTTAAACCAGTGCGGCCTCTTTTTTCTTCTCCAGACGCTTACGTTCATTGTGATCCAATGCGCTCTTCCGAATCCGCAGGGACTGTGGCGTGACTTCTAATAATTCATCGCGATCAATAAACTCGATTGACTGCTCAAGGCTGTAGGTCGCCGCTTTGGATAACTTTACCGCATCTGCGGTTTGAGACGCTCGGTGGTTTGTCAAATTCTTTTTCTTCACCACATTCACAATCAAATCATCAGCGCGATTGTGAATCCCGACAACCTGACCCGCATATACCGGAACCCCAGGCTCTACCAAGAACAATCCTCTGTCCTGAAGTCCTTCCAACGCATACGAAGTTACATCACCAGACTCGAGGGCAATCAACGCTCCTCGGGATCGACCCGCAATCTCACCGGCATAAGGCCCGTAGGAATCAAACTGTTGGTGCATCACACCAGTACCCCGAGTATCCGTGAGCATCTCTCCGCGATAGCCAATCAAGCCACGTGACGGGACAATAAAAGTGAGACGATGGTTTTCCCCTTCCTGATCCATCGACTGCATTACGCCTCGACGTTTTTGAAGTTGGTCTATCACCTTACTGGAATAATCCATATGAACATCAATCACTACTTCTTCATACGGCTCAAGGATTTGACCATTCTCTTCTTTAGTCAATACTTCAGGTCGCGATACCGAAAACTCATATCCTTCTCTTCTCATAGTTTCTATGAGAATCGCTAATTGTAATTCTCCCCGCCCAGACACCCTGAATATGTCCGGGTTATCCGTGTTCTCAATTCGGATAGAGACATTGGTTCTGGTCTCACGAAACAATCTGTCTTTTAATTGATTGGAGGTTACATAATCTCCCTCTTTTCCTGCAAATGGGGAGGTATTCACACGAAAGAACATTGCCAATGTGGGCTGATCAATATTAACCTTTTCCAAAGGAGTGGGATCCGCAAGCCCTGTCAGAGTATCCCCAATTTCGACCTCTTCAAATCCGGCCAATGCAATAATATCGCCTGGCTCAATGGCCTCAATCGTTGATCTTTGCAATCCATGAAATGTAAATAATTTGCTCACACGCCCTTTACTCTTCTGTTTTCCATCCGGACTAACTAAGGCTAAGTCTGTCTGTGTAGAACAATTAGCACCATCTAGTCGACCTATGGCTATACGTCCCACGTAATCATTCCAATCTACATTACTTACCAGCATCTTAGGAGTTACGCCAGACCCTACAGTAGGAGCCGGTACATGGGATAGTATCAATTCAAAAAGATCGTATAATCCTTGCGTTTGCTCTTTATCTGAAGCAGTTGGATTTGATGACTGACCTGATTGTTGATAATCTAGCAACTGCATCGTGGCCTGTAAATCCTTCGTCGCTATTCCTTTTAACCCTACTGCATATAGGACCGGAAAGTCTAGTTGCTCATCCGAGGCATGTAGCGATACAAATAAATCAAATACTTCATTTAGCACATCATCAGGTCTGGCATCGGAACGATCCACCTTGTTTAGAAGCACAATGGGTCTATATCCTAACTCTAACGATTTTCGAAGAACAAATTTTGTTTGGGGTAATGGCCCTTCCGCCGCATCAACCAACAATATCACACCATTCACCATTTTAAGGATTCTCTCTACTTCTCCTCCGAAATCAGCGTGACCAGGAGTATCTACAATATTAATTTTAGTAGAACCCCACTTAACTGCCGTATTCTTTGCGCTGATGGTAATCCCCTTTTCCTTCTCCAAATCATTCGAATCCATCACACGCTCATCCACGTGTTGATTATCACGGAATGTCCCACTTTGTCGGAGCATTTGATCCACTAAGGTTGTCTTTCCGTGGTCAACGTGCGCAATGATGGCTATGTTACGAATCTCGTTCATTTCTAATTCTAAAAAAGAATATTTAAGGGGGGAATAAAAAAGTAAATCGGATGAAGAGTATTTGGTGAATCGTTCACTCTATGATCTATTGTTACTTTTGTCTATCAATTAGTTCATCAAGGAATAGTAGACTTACGTAACAATTGGTTAATCTCTTTCTAGAGTTAATGGCGATTATGATCCGATTTAATCTCGTGATGAGCGGAGAGGGAGGGATTCGAACCCTCGGAACCCCTTATGAGGGTTCAACATCTTAGCAGGATGCCGCTTTCGACCACTCAGCCACCTCTCCAATTTCAATCACAAAAGAATACTAAGATAAGAAGGTTTTATCTACTCCTGAAACAGTATTCGAATAAAAAAAAAGGCGCCCAAATTGGGCGCCTTTTATGAATCGAGTTAGGATTTCTTATTTGATTAGTGTCATCATTTTTGTTGACA
>JAURMN010000061.1 GCA_030830725.1 Balneolales bacterium
AGATGCATTTCTTCATTTCTCTGACGCCGGTGACCATCTTGGTGATTATGTCCGAATGCTCAACGGACCTAAAAGTGTTACCAAAGAGGCCAAAAAAGATCTGGATAATTTCCAGAATCTGAGCAACAACGATAAACAAATTCTAGCAGGAAAACTGCTTCAGGCGAATCAGAAGTTGCTGGTTCAGATAGCAAAAGAACCAATCGGCAGCAAAGGCCCGCGCATCTCTACCGATATCTCCATAGCCGGTCGTTTTTTGGTGCTGATTCCAATGGGACGGCACGTGGCGGTTTCTAAAAAAATCTCCAATTTCAAAGAGCGTAAACGTCTAAAATCGATCGTAAGCTCCATGCTTCCGGATGGGTTTGGAGTCATCGTACGTACAGTTGCGGATGGCCAGGACAAGGAGGCTATTGAGGACGATATGCGCACCGTACTGCAGAAATGGGAACGGTTAATTGACAAGCTCGAATCGGCAAAACCACCCAAATTACTGCACAAAGATCTGGACATGGTGGAGAGTATTCTGAGAGATCTCTTTGCCAAATCCTATGATTTGGTTCTGATTGATGACTATC
Organism: Balneolales bacterium; assembly: GCA_030830725.1. GTDB lineage: Bacteria > Bacteroidota > Rhodothermia > Balneolales > Balneolaceae > JAURMN01. The sequence goes on from JAURMN010000061.1 coordinate 579, forward strand.
CCCTCTATAAGCAGATTAAATCCTTTGTAGAGCGGATTGCACCGCAAATGCTGCCCTCCGTTCAGCTTTATAAAGGGCGTGAACACATTTTTGACCATGCACGAATTTCACAGGATGTGAATTCGATTTTCCACCCCCGTGTGAGAATGCAATCGGGTGGCTATCTGATCTTTGAGCAAACGGAAGCCATGTATGTGGTTGACGTGAACTCAGGGCCGTATGCAGCAAAGGAAAATCAGGAAGATAACTCACTCCGCACGAATCTTGAGGCCGCTCGGGAAATTGCCAAGCAATTACGTTTACGAGACATCGGGGGAATTATCGTCGTTGATTTTATCGATCTTAAGGAAGAAAAAAATCGAAAGAAAATTTTCGACGAACTCAAAAAAGAGTTCAAAAAAGATCGCGCAAAAACCAACGTAATCGGGATGAGCGATTTTGGTCTCATTCAAATTACCCGTCAACGGATCCGTCCAAGCGTGTTAAACTCGGTTTCCAAGGTTTGCCCAAGCTGTGGGGGGCTTGGAACCATTGTCACTCAAGATACCATAATCACCGATTTGGAAGGGTGGGTAAGCAAATTCCGTACAAGTACCGATTACCGGGTTCTGGATCTCTATGTCAATCCATATCTCAAATCACACCTTCAGAAAGGGTTCTTCAGTTTGCAATGGAAATGGATGATGCAATACAAGTTGCGTCTTTCGGTGATTGCAGATGATTCAATTTCTCTTAATGAGTTTAAAGCCACTTTGACCGGTTCTGAGGTCGATATCACAGAAGCCGTGATCCAGGGCGAGTCGATTGATGCCTTGCTGAAAAAAGCTTCTGAGAGTAGCTCCAAAAAAGAGAATGATGATCATTTGGAATACTATTCCAAAGAGTCAGATGAACCACGGCCTTCAGTGCATCGTCATTCTCCGCATGCACAGTCTTCGCAACGAACTCATTCTCAAGGGAATGGATCAGGTGGTCATCGTTCGCATGGATCTTCGCGAGCTCAAGGTGGACAACGAGGAGAAGGATCAAGAGGGTCTGGCAGAAGCGGCCAGTCAGGATCCGGGCGCGGGAGTCAGCGATCCAATTCCGGACGAGGTTCTCAATCCGGATCCGGACGCGGAGTGGCATCGGGTTCTAAGCGTGACAACCAATCCACGTCATCTGCCCCATCGGCTTCCTAAGTCCAAAGAACTTGAAGGGCATCACCTCATTACAAAACTCAATTCAGTTAAGATGACCGATTTTTCCAGACTAAAGGCAACGACGGTATTAGGTATTATCCATAATGGACAGGCTGCTATCGGAGGCGATGGACAAGCAACACTGGAGCACACGGTGATGAAATCAACGGTCAAGAAAGTCAGAACGCTTCAGAACGGGAAAATTCTGGCTGGCTTTGCCGGATCAACAGCGGATGCTTTAACCCTTTTTGATCGATTTGAAGAAAAACTCAGCGCGTATAACGGGAATCTGCAACGAGCCGCTGTTGAGCTTGCTAAAGAATGGAGAAGAGACAAATATCTACAGAAGTTACAAGCCCTGCTGGCCGTTGTAGACCAGCATCAGGCTTTGCTAATCTCGGGCCAGGGAGATGTTATTGAACCGGATGATCAGATTGCAGCCATCGGAAGCGGCGGATCATTTGCATTGGCTGCTGCCCGTGCCCTCAAACAAAACGCACCCCATCTCAGCGCAAGAGAAATCGTGGAGAAGGCCCTAAACATTGCGGCGGATATTTGCGTTTATACCAATCATAACCTGTCTATCCTGGAAATTGGATCTGGCAAGGCAGCAGAGTGAGAGAGTTCGTCATGCTCCAGGCTCTGAGAGAGTCATGTAAATTTTCACAGAAGAAAAGACGTATATCATGAACGTAGTTCAACTCGAACGGACTCCTCAACAGATTGTTCAGGAGCTTGTACATTACATTATCGGTCAAAAAGCCGCAAAACGTGCGATGGCTGTTGCGCTGAGAAATCGCTGGAGGCGAATGAAGGCGGAGGAAACCATCCGAGAGGAAATTGTCCCGGCGAATATTCTTATGATCGGTCCCACAGGGGTTGGAAAAACGGAGATTGCCCGCCGCTTGGCAAAAATGGTTCGTGCACCCTTCATTAAAGTCGAGGCCTCAAAATTCACCGAGGTTGGATATGTAGGCCGGGACGTGGAGTCGATGGTGCGCGATCTGGCTGAATCGGCTGTGACGATGGTTCGGGCTGAACTTCAGGAAGAAATCCGTAACCAGGCGGAAGAATCTGCCGAAAAACTCATTCTCGACATCCTGATCCCTCCTTCCTCTTCCGATCCAGAGCTTAATGAAAGAACGCGCGAAAAATTCAGAGAGAAACTCCAAAAAGGGGAACTGAATGATCGACAAATCGAGATCGAGATTCAGGAAACCAAAACTCCGACCATGCAAATTTTTGGGCCGCAAGGTATGGAAGAAATGGGGATGAATTTTCAAGAACTCCTTGGATCTCTGGGCGGCAAGAAAAAAAGTAAGCGTACAGTGCCGGTATCAGAAGCTCGAACAATACTTGCTGAACAAGAAGCCCAAAAAATGGTAAACCAGGATCAAGTTGTGCAAATTGCACTGGATCGTGTCCAAAGCCATGGTATAATTTTTATTGACGAAATTGACAAAATCGCCGAGAATCGAGAAGGGGGTTCAAGAGGTCCCGATGTGAGTCGCCAAGGGGTTCAGCGGGATTTGTTACCCATCGTCGAAGGCTCGAGTGTGAATACACGATACGGCGTCGTAAAAACCGACCATATTCTGTTTATCGGATCCGGAGCTTTTCATGTATCACGCCCCTCCGATTTAATTCCTGAACTCCAAGGTCGTTTTCCGATCCGGGTAGAACTGGATTCACTCACCGAAGAAGATTTTTACCAGATACTCACAATTCCTCGTAATGCGTTAACCCGTCAGTATGAAGCCTTATTACAAAGTGAAGGTGTGGAGTTAACCTTTTCCGATGATGCCCTGAAGGAAATTGCCCGAATTGCAGCACATGTCAATCAACAGGTCGAGAATATCGGAGCCCGAAGGCTACAAACCATCCTGTCTACACTCTTGGAGGACTTGCTGTACTCTATTCCGGATGACTTTGGTCTTCAATCGGTGAATATTGATGCTGCGTATGTAGAAAAACAATTAAAAGATCTTGTAATGGACAAAGATTTGAGTCATTTTATCCTGTAATCGATTCGCTCCGTAAATCTGACGACAGGAGTTCGTCCCCAACTGTAGCACTTTACTATGTTAACCTTGATTTCTATGAGTTTGATGAGATTTTTTGCTCCGATACTGACTTCCTTCTTTCTGTTGGGATCCGTCTGGGCCACAGGTGTCGATGAGATCTTTTCTACGGATCCTGATCATCAAAAAAATCTTCAGAAATACGTTCAAGTGCAGCAGCGCATTATGGATAATTATTTCGATGTCGCAGATCTGAATGAACTTTATCAATATAGTATCAAATCGATGGTTGAGGCACTGAATGACTCTGCGTTTTCGGGAATGAATACCCCGCTAGACACCACCTTTACCGGTCAGACTCCAGTGCTGGATTTACGTGAATCACTCACAAGATTCAAATCCGCGTATGAGTATCTATTAGCATCCTATCCCGAACAGGATGGCTCCAAATTGACAGAGGAGGCCATTCGTGGGATGATGTCATTGCTGGATCCCCATTCCGTTTACATCGAACCAGACGATTCAGAGCGTATTGAAGAACAATTTGCCGGTAAATTTCAGGGGATTGGGATTCAGTTTAATATAATCGGGGACACCATTACAGTGGTGACCGCCATTTCGGGTGGACCCAGTGATAAATTAGGAATTCGTTCAGGTGATCGGATTATCGCCATTGATGATTCCTCGGCTGTGGGGTTTACGAACGAAGACGTAATCAAACGACTACGTGGTGAAAAAGGTAGTACAGTAAACGTTACCATTATTCGTCCTGGTGCGAACAGAGCTTTAGAATTCACCATCTCTCGAGATGATATTCCCCTCTACACGGTCGATACTCATTACATGCTGGATGATCAGACTGGTTACGTGAAAGTGAATCGCTTTGCCGCTACCACGCATGAAGAGTTTATGACCAGCATTCAGGATTTGACCAACAAAGGTATGAAGAGGCTGGTACTGGATCTTCAAAATAACCCGGGGGGTTATTTAAGTCAGGCCATTGCGATTGCCGAGGAATTCTTTCCTCGTGGAACCGAATTGGTAGGGACCATCAGTCGTCATTATCGGTTTACCTCTTCGTATGATTCCAGACGAGACGGGGAATTGGCAGAGATACCCGTGATCGTCCTTGTAAATGAGGGGTCAGCATCGGCCAGTGAAATTGTCTCCGGCGCTATTCAGGATCATGATCGAGGAATTGTGGTCGGAAAACGAACTTTTGGAAAAGGCCTTGTCCAGCAACAATATCCACTTGTCGATGAGTCCAATATTCGAGTCACAATATCACGGTACTACACCCCGTCGGGCCGGGTCATTCAAAAACCCTTTGTGAACGGACGTGAAGAGTATGCGCATGAGATTATCGAGCGAGAGCATGATGCCTCACTGGATGCTGTAGAGTTTATGGATCACGTGCCGGACAGCTTGGTTTTTCGCACCAAAGCAGGCCGTAAAGTCTATGGCGGAGGCGGAATTGTTCCTGACTTTTTCGTAAAGGAAGACACTACCCTTTCTGGCTATTTATTCAATTTTATGGTGGCTAATCAAATCGATTTCGACTTTGTCCGAAGCTATTTGGACGCCAATGGATCAGAGTTCCGCGAAGTGTGGAGAGGTGATTTTGATCGCTTCCGGACTGAATTTGACTGGGCGCCAGAACAACGAGTAGAGTTTATCACACGTCTGGAGGAGGCCGGGCTAATTATCAATAATACTCTTACGGATCCAGAGGTAAAGAACGACACCCTTTCTATTCCGGCCAGTTATCTGGAAGAAACTGCATGGATGTCTTATGGGCGCATGAAGGCTGAATTAGCACGACAGGTTTGGGGATCCGCCTATTTTTATCCGGTAATCAATGACTATTTTGGCGATACCATCAAACAGGCAATGGAACTTTGGGATGCCGTGGATAATTTGGAGCGCTACGCCCTTGCCCAGAAAACTAAGCGCGAAGCTGAAGGGAAAGCAGTCCTGCAATAGCCGCTGTTTCGGCTCTTAGCCGGCGTTTTCCGAGTGATATAGCCTTGCAATCGAGTAGATTTGCATCCATCCAGGCTCTCTCTCGTTTCGAAAAGCCTCCTTCTGGACCAATGATCAGAAGTCGATGAGGAATTCGCCCAAGATCTTTTACAGAGGATGTACCCTCTAGGTGTGACAATTCGGTAGATACTCCATCCTCCATCGTCTCATCAGCCAGGTAAATCGCCTCCATAGGGTCTTCTCCTTGAATCTGAAATATCTCTTCCAGTGAATCCACTATATGCAGATCGGGTAGCCAGGACCCCAGCGACTGTTTGAGTGCACTTTGAACGATTCCTTCCAAGCGATCGGCACGTATATGACTTCGTTCGGAATGATCACCTTCAAAGAGAATCACTTGATGAACCCCCAGCTCCGTCAGTTTTTCAAGCGCAAATTCTAATCGATCTCGTTTTTTTAACAGCCCCATGGCTACCGAAATCTTGGAGGAAGGTCGGCCATCCTCTGTTCGTTCCAATACTTCAGCCAATAAAAAATCCTTTTGCAGGTCGGTTATCTCGGCTCTAACTTGCATGCCTTTTCCGTCTGTGGCTAAAAAAGAATCTCCTTTTCGAAGTCGTAAGACATGAATGGCATGATGCGCTTCTGTTCCATGTAAGGAGAGAAGAGTCCCTGTGATATCGGCAGCTGAAATCAAAAATTGATTCACGGGAGCTTTCGTTTAGATCGGTTTGATCGGACCACTTTGAACTGTAAATCGAACTTGACCGGTTTTCAACGTCTGTTCCACATACGGCACACAGAGCTCACATCCAGTAGCACATAATTTTCGCTCTCGGCAATCTTGAATGGTGGTCAAGCCTTCCTCAGTTGCAATCCTGAGGATTTCGGTAAACGTTCTTGATTCGCAAATACAACGGTCTACCATCAACGGGGGTCTTTAAAATGCTTCCCAAGTTTCAACCCCTGCCCCTGATAATTACTTTTCAGATTCTCCCCGTATAGGGTTTCAGGTACCTCGGTATTGGGTTCAAATCGCATAGAGCAAAACGTCTGACCATCTTCAATCAAGAAGGGTACATCATGCGATCGGACTTCCAGTACAGCACGAGCTCCTTTATCCTTCAGAGTCCCGCCGAAACCACTGTCAAAAAACCCGGCATAATGGGTTCGCAATTCTCCTGAACCGGTATCATACGCGATCATTTCGGCCGCATATTGAACTGGAATTCGACACCGCTCTTTGGAGGCAAAAATATAAAAGGCTTCTGGCTCGAGGATCAGATGTTCATCTGATCTGGCGTGAATCGGTTCCCAAAAATCAGCGACGTCATAAGCATTTACTTGATCCAGATCGATCAGATTGCGATGTTTTTTGGCCTTATAGCCCACCACTTCCCCTTCATGGCCCATTAAATTCACACTTAGAAAAAGACCATTATTAACTTTTAACGCATCCAGATGGAGTGGATTTCCAGACTCATCAAGTAAAAGTGGGTCCTGGCCGTGAATTCTCAAGAGTTCTTCATCGCTGACCGTAACATGCCCGTGTCGAATCCTTAATTGGTTTAATCGTTGTCCGGTTCTGACCTTCACAGGAAAAGACTTGGGAACAACCTCCAGATAAAGCTTCCCACTATATCCGGGCTCGATCTCTTCAAAGCGATGAGAGTAATCGGTTATGACACGAGTAAATATATCAAGACGCCCCGTTGAGCTTTTGGGATTGGTCTTAGCCGAAAGAGGTTCAAGAGAAAGAATCCCATTTGTTCTCGACGGCGAATTTACTCCACCGGGCAGGTGAACCTCTTCCAAAAGCGGAATGATATAGACACAATTTTGTTCCAGTATCGCTCCATCGCGAATCGAAAAGGTATATTGATGAAGCTTGGAAATTTTTTCGGCTACACTCTCCGATTCCGGCAGAAAACTGCTTCTCACACGAATGGCTTCTGTTCCTAGGCGTAAATCGATTGAGTTCGGCTGGAACTGATCTTCCTGTAGAGGAAATTCATTGGGTGTACGGATCACGCCCGCATCCGCTAGCAGGCGAAGTTTTTGAACGGGTAATATCCCTTTTGTGCGGAGATTAACAGAAGTCATGGGGTCCTGATCAAGGGTGGTCACATTAGTATTAATTCAAAACGAAATTTCAAAACGAATCAACTCCTGCAAGATCCAGGATTCGGTAAAATTCCTCTTTGGTTACCGGTGTGATGGAAAGTCGATTTCGCTTAAAGAGTTGCATCTCCCGTAAGAGTGGATCTTGTGCAAGTGCATCCCTGGAAACCGGCTTCTCAAATTTTGATCGAAACGCGACATCCACAAGCTGCCAACGGGGATTCTCTTCTGAACTGTCGGGATCAAAATAGGAATTCTGTGGATCAAATTGTGTGGGATCCGGATATGCCTGGGAGGAAATTTCCATGAGCCCGACAATTTCCGGTGGTTTCACATTTGAATGATAAAAAAGAGCCAAATCACCAATTTTCATCTGGTCGCGCATAAAATTTCGCGCTTCGTAATTCCGAATACTGTCCCATGGCTCCTTTCCATCACGCTCCAGATCTTCGATCCCATACACATCCGGTTCGGATTTCATCAACCAGTAGCGTTTTTCTGAGGCGGATTGTTTGGATTCAGGCATCAAGAGAACGTTTAAAACTGAAAACTAAGGTAAGATCTTCTGTAGTTAAATTTAAAAACCATACCGTTTGGCATACCATTGAACTGTTTTTTTCAGAAGAGCGCGAAAATCCTGGGATGGCATCCAGCCTAACTCCGACTTAATACGCGAAGCATCAATTGCATATCGGAAATCGTGACCAGGTCGATCTGTCACAAAATGAATTAAATTCGCGTAATCTCCCTCTGGACCTTTGCCGATCTCTTCATTCATAATCGAGCAGAGCTCGTGAACAAGATCCAGATTTTTCCATTCGTTATCCCCGCCAATATTGTAGCTGCGTCCGGTTTCACCTTTATGAAACACGGTATCAAGAGCGGAACAGTGATCTCGTACGTAAAGCCAGTCTCGAACGTTGGTTCCTTGCCCATAAACTGGAATGGATTCATGGCGTAGAGCGTGTCGAATCACTGTGGGAATCAACTTTTCGTCATGTTGGTGCGGACCGTAATTATTCGAGCAATTGGTCATCACCGTATTCATCTTGAAGGTGTGATGATAGGATCGAACTAAAAAATCACTCCCGGCTTTTGTTGCAGAATAGGGTGAATTCGGAGCATATGGTGTCTCTTCGGTAAAAAATCCGGTATCCCCAAGAGTTCCATAGACTTCATCGGTAGAGACATGGAGAAAACGAGGTTCTTTGGCATCTCCCCAAAATTGACGACACTCTTCCAGGAGATTGAACGTTCCGACCAGGTTGGTCGTCACAAATGGTTCAGGCCCCTTGATCGAATTATCCACGTGCGATTCCGCAGCCAAATGATAAACTCCGTCTGGCTGAAATGCACGGATTACCCGACGAACCTCCACACGATCCGCCAGATCCACTTTTTCCAAGGAATAACGGGAGGACTCTTCAACCTCCTTCAAATTGGACAAATCTGCGGCATAAGTTAATTTATCCAGATTCATAATTTGAATATCCGGATTGGTCTCATGCAGATGAAGGATCAAATTCGATCCAATAAATCCAGCTCCGCCTGTGAGTAATATTTTCATGTTCTGGGTTTAAATAGGAAGCATCAATCAAGTCTGGAAGAAAATGAGTCGTCTCCTCCACTTAAAATAAATCATTTTGTGGAATCTGTTTCAGAGAAGGATTCTGGCGATCCCTTTCGGAAAAAATCGGTGCTTCTACACCCCATTTAATCCGCAAATCCGGATCATCTGCCCGTATTCCGCGCTCACTCTCCTTGTTGTAATACGCCGTACATTTATAGTGTACTACGGTGTCCTCCCTCAGGGCAGAAAAACCGTGTGCAAACCCGGGTGGAATCCAAAGCATACAGCGATTCTGATCGTTTAATTCCACGGCAACATGCTCTCCAAAAGTAATCGAGTCTTTTCTCAAATCCAGAGCTACGTCCACAACAGCCCCATAGGAAACGGTAATGAGTTTTCCCTGAGCATAAGGCGGAAGTTGATAGTGCAACCCCCTGATTACACCCTTTTTCGATTTGGACAGGTTATCCTGTACAAATTTTGGGATTTCACTCTGGGCAGCAAACCACTCTTCCCTGAATGATTCTAGAAAAAGACCCCGGTCATCCTCCAATATTCGTGGTTTGATTAACAAGAGACCTTCGATCGGAAGGGTTTGTATCGGTGTCGACATGTTACGGATGGCTCATAGTTTTGGTTTCAGGTTGGCTAATGAGTTCTTCCACTGAGGACAGCTTTTTCCGGTCAGCGATTCATAGGCTCGGATATCCAGCTTTGAGAAGGTCGGACGTAGAGCTTTGGTCGGAAACTCCGAAGACGGAATCGGGATTATCGTACATGATCTCTCCCACGTGTTCAGGATTTCCTTAGCAAATTCAAACCAAGAGCAGAGACCTCTGGATCCAAGATGGAAAATACCGCGGGCATCGAGTCGTACTAAATCCATGCTTTGAACAACTACATCGTCACAAAAGGCCGGGGCTCCAACTTGATCTGCAACAACTCGGATCTCAGTACGCTCAGCCGATAAACGAAGCATGGTTTTGACAAAATTATTCCCAAATGCTCCACAAAGCCAGGACACCCGAAGGATTAACGCATTTTCCAGTCTCTTTTGAATCTGTTTTTCTCCCTCCGCTTTACTCATTCCATAAGTTCCAATAGGAGCCGTTTCCGCGTATTCGGGATACCCTTCAGGGTAGCGGATCCGATCTTCGTCAGATCCCGAAAACACATAATCGGTGCTGTAATGAATCAGTTTGATCTGATTCTCATGACACCATGATGCAATACCCGCTACTGCCTCCGCATTGATACGGAATGCCTGAACCGGCTCATCTTCTGCCCGATCTACCTGCGTATATCCTGCACAATTAATCCAGAGATCAGCTTTTAAAGTGCCTAATTTTTTATCGAATTCCGCAGCGTTTGTAATGTCGAGTTCGTCGCGCGTGAACGGAAAAAGCTTAACCCCGGATTGACCCTTAGCCCACTCCAACCATTGCTGACCCAGTTGGCCACCCGCACCGGTCAGAATGGCTTTCATCTCAGGACCCTTTTCCTGTTGATGGAGCAACGAGTTCGTTGGCTGTACGATAGGATTCATGCGTTCCGGCATCGGTCCACCAGCCCTCCATCCGTGAGTACGTCATCAAGCCCTTTTGGATGTAGTAGTTGTTCACATCCGTGATTTCCAGTTCTCCACGCCCCGATGGTTTGAGAGTCCGAATCACTTCATAGACATCCGCATCATACATGTAGATACCGGTTACCGCAAAATTCGATTTAGGATTTACGGGCTTCTCTTCAATAGACAAAATCTTGTCTCCTTGCAGTTCCGCCACTCCGTAACGCTCCGGATCCTGCACCTGCTTGATCATGATCTGAGCCCCGTTTCCAGAATAATTTTTCACCGTAGCAGCCAGATTTTGTTCAAAAATATTATCCCCAAGGATGACCGTAACCGGATCTCCGCCGGCAAAGTTTTCCGCCAGACCCAAAGCTTGAGCGATCCCTCCGGCTTCATCTTGAACTTTGTAGGTGAATCGACAGCCAAAGTCCTTTCCTGATCCCAGCAAGTTCACCACATCCCCCATGTGATCGGTCCCCGTTACAATCAGGATCTCCTTGATTCCGGCTCCGATCAGTTTCTGGATGGGATAATAAATCATAGGCTGCTCTCCGATTGGGAGCAAATGTTTGTTTGTTACCTTGGTTAGAGGAAACAATCTGGACCCCGTTCCACCTGCCAATACAACACCTTTCATATTAGAATCTCTCGTTTAGTGACGGGTTATTCGACGCTTATGTCTTTTTACTAAGGTATTTTTACTTCGATTTGAATCAAATTCGTTAGAACCACGCTTAGAGAAGCATGGCTAATGGGTTTTCAAGCATTTGCTTCAGAGTATTGAGAAATTCGGCTGCTTTTGCACCGTCCACTACCCTGTGATCGCTGGACAAGGTCAACTTCATCCGTTTTCCAGGAACAATCTGTCCATTTTTTACCACGGCCTCATCACGGATTCCACCTACTGCCAAGATTGCGGCATTTGGCGGATTGATGATGGCCGTAAATGCCTCAACTCCAAACATACCAAGGTTACTGATCGTAAACGTACTTCCTTCCATCTGATCCGGCTGGAGTTTACGATCGCGGGCCAAACCTGCCAGTTCCCGACTCTCCTGAGAAATCACTGCCAAAGGTTTCAGGTCTGTATTTCGAATCACGGGCGTCAACAGACCCTCCTCTACGGCCACAGCAAACGCAATATGGACTTGACCATTTAGACGAATCTGTGTATCCAACCAGGAGGCATTTACCCAGGGATGTTTTTTCAGCGCAAGAGCACTGGCTTTCACCACAATATCATTGAAGGATATTTTAACATCACTCACCTCGTTAAGTTTGGTTCGAGCTGCTACAGCTTGATCCATATCGACATCGACCGTTACATAAAAGTGTGGGTTACTAAACTTACTTTCAGAAAGACGACGGGCAATCGTCTTGCGCATCTGGGATACGGCAATCGTTTGGTCTTCAGCGGTGGAAGAGGGTATCGAAAAGGTCGTAGTAGTTTTTGCAGGCTGACCAGAGTGGCTGCTTGTGGCAACGGTTCCCGCTTTCGCTCCTGTAGCAGCGGCTTCCACATCCGCTTTAATGATACGTCCTTCCGGACCTGAACCGGCAATGGATCCAAGATCCAAACCTTTCTCTTCCGCTAATTTCTTGGCCAAAGGCGACACTTTTATCCGACCATCTGAAGAAGTGGAACCCTGATTAGTGGTGATGGATGTATCTGAAGATCCCTTTTTCGCCTCTTCGATTCCGCCAAATATTGGATCAAAGGATGCCTCTGAGTCTGTAGGGGCTGGAACTGTTGTTGGCGCAGTAGAAGCGGTATCCGCTCCGGCTGAACCGCCTAAAAGTTCCGATATATCCTCTCCTGGATTGCCCAAGATCGCAACAACACCACCCAATGGAATCGTTTCACCCTCTTTTACTAACAATTTGAGCACAGTCCCGGAATCAAAGGCTTCCATTTCCATGGTTGCTTTGTCCGTTTCCACATCGGCAATAATATCACCAGGAGAGACTGTATCACCCTCTTTGATATTCCATTTGGAGAGGACTCCCTCTTCCATCGTGTCACTCAATTTGGGCATCTCAATTTTAATCGCCATAGCAAGTCAATTTCACGTTTTCAGATTCTACTGTTTAGTTCAATATCCATTTCGTTAAGCTCCCGGATATCAGATCAAACCTTCTTAATTCCGGTATAAAACACTTTTCGCAGCCCGTACAATATCGACTGGAGAAGGAAGCCAGAGATCAAATAATTTGCGTGAAAACGGAGCATTAACATCCGGTAATGTCACGCGTAGCACGGGAGCATCCAAATAATCGAAGGCTTCCCGTTGGATCAGGTACCCTACTTCCGCTGCAACACCACCAAAAGGATGTGCCTCATCCACTACCACACATCGATTCGTTTTACGAATCGAATTGAGCACGGTTTCCAAATCAAGTGGTTTTACAGTTCTCAAGTCGACCACCTCTGCCTCGATGCCCTCTTTGGAAAGCTCTTCGGCAGCTTTCATAGTGGTATGGTAAATCTTTCCATGTGTTACGAGTGTTACATGCTTTCCTTCACGCTTCACCTTGGCTTTACCAATCGGGATCAGATAATCGGGATCGTCGGAAACTTCACCTTTCATTCCATACATCTGCTCGGATTCCATAAACA
>JAURMN010000062.1 GCA_030830725.1 Balneolales bacterium
AAACGAACAGAATAGAGTTGGCGCTCAAGAGGGGAGACTTCTGTTGATTGGAAGTAGATTACACCATCTCTCGCATTCACGGCATTAATCGTTGAGACTTCCCACTCACCGGAGGTTACCTGATTGATCAAGTTACCATCATAATCATAGCGATAGAGGTGGCTCCAGCCGTCCTTATCTGAAATCCATAGAAACTCTTCGCGCTCTCTCGGGAAAAACATCAAATTGGAAATCCCGGCAAAGAAGTCATACACATCGATCCAACCGGTTTCGCTCACTTCTTCCATGATCACATTTCCCTGACCGGTCTGGATGTCGAACATGTATAAAGAGAGGTGATTCTGTGCACGATTCATGTGCTGAACAGCCAATTTACCTGGATCACTTGTCCAGTAAATACGTGGCACATATCCGTCACCAAGTTCCAGATCCATCCAGCGTTGGTCACCGGAGGCTACCTCTAGCACTCCAATTTTGACGGTTGGATTTGTTGCCCCTACTTTTGGATAGGGGATCTCGACGAACTGAGGATAGGAGCCGCTGTAATCCGTGGAAATAAAAAGCGGAACATCACGCTCATCTGTCTGCCAGTAGGCAATATTTTCGCTGTTGTACGACCAGGCCCAGCCTTGTACAATGCTAAATTCCTCCTCGTAAACCCATCCAAATCGACCGTTAAAGACTTTTTCTTGAGCATCAAACGTGAGTTGTGTGGTTTGACCAGAGGCTAAATCCATTACGTAGAGATTTCCTTCACTTTCATACCCCATCATCTTTCCGTTTGGAGAGAGCTCGGCTGTGAACGCATCCTTAGCAGCTGGACGAAGCTCACCGTCTGCTACAGAATAAACGTAGTAGTCAGAAACCCCAGAATAGCGATAAATCGGTCTGAAATTCGTTTCGAACACTAAGAACTTGAAGTCAGCTGACCACTGGAAGGAGCGATAACGGAAAGGCTCATCGGTGCCAGGGAAGGTGAATTCCGATGCACTAAAGAGAAGCTCGTCTTTGTCTTTTGCAGGATCGAAGATGCGGATTTCTGGGCCATTTGCTCCGCGAGCTGTATAAGAATAACGATCGCCATTCTCAATCCAGAACACATTAGAAGGGCCGTTTGAACTGGAGAGTCCGCCATTATTTAAGGCATCAGAGAGGGATGTATAACGTGCTTTCTGAATTTGAGCGGTTGCCGATTCAAAACCCGCTGAACTATATAAGGAGAGGGTAATTATGAAAAAGAGTACTGAAATAGAGCTCCATCTGTTTCTAAAACGTGAATGTGCCGTCTCTACAGCCTTCGATGTAATGATTTGCATATCCATCCTATTGAAGTTTAAAGGGTATATGAATCTAAAATAAAGGAAAAAAAGATCAAGTTTAGGCCTATGCCAGCCAAACCTGAAACAGCAACATCGCCATAATCGAAAGCGTCATTACTACACCCACGTGCGAAGGTTCAGCATCTTCGCACGATTCGGGCAGGATTTCTGCCACTACCATCCAGAGCATAGCACCGGCAGCAAAACCAAGACCAACAGGAAGGAACGCGGCAAATTGCTCCACAAATAAAAAGGCTGGAACCGCCATCAGAGGCTGTGGAAGACTTGAAAAAACACTCCAGCCGGCAGCTTTCAGAGCGGATATGCCTCGAGGCACCAAGATCAGTGAAATCGCAAGACCCTCGGGTACATTATGGAGCGCAATCGCAGCCGAAATAAACGCACCAAATGATTCTCCTCGTCCAAAAGAAACCCCCACCCCAACACCCTCGGTAAACGAATGAAGGGTCATCACGGCCATGATGAGCAGCATCTTTTGCCCCTGGATTTGATCTTTGTGAGGGAATCGTAACTCTCCATGTTTCTTGAGGAATTTTTCGCTGGCCAAAATAAAGAGAAGTCCCGCAAGCATACCGCCCGTTAACATCACCACATCCTCTAATCCCTCGTAAATCAGATTAAAACTGGCAGCCGTCATGAGTCCGGCAGCAGCGCCATTTGCCAATCCCATCATCTTTTTAGGGATATTGCGCGTGATGAAAAACGGGAGTGCACCTACTCCAGTGGCAATCGCTGTAATCAGCGCATATACAAAAACAAGGAGTATTGGGTCCATCTCAGATCCGATTTTTTACCATCCATTTATCCGAAGTGAATCACGCTGAACTTACCATCTTCAAATCACCATCAAACCGGCGGATTGTCCACCATCGCACTGGCGGTTTCCACCAACTTTATTGCCCCCTCAGCAGAACCCGCCTCTGAATAAATCCGTAATAACGGCTCTGTTCCAGAAGGACGAACCATCAGCCAAGAACCATCTTCCAAAATATGCTTCACACCATCGAGCATATCCCACTCCACCACTTTTTTGCCTGCGATCTCGGTGATTTTTTTCGCCTTTGCTGCGGCCATCATCGCCTGCTTTTTTGACTCTTCGGTATGCAGATCGTTTCGATAAGTGGAATGTATGCCGAATTCATCAAACAGATCCTGGACCAACTGGCTTAATGTCCGGCCTGATTTGACCACCATTTCAGTAATCAACAAGCCGATATAAATCCCGTCACGTTCTGGAATATGTCCCTTCACGGCAATCCCGCCAGACTCTTCACCCCCCACAATGACGTCATCATTCACAAAATATTCCGCCACATGCTTAAACCCGATCGGAAGGGTGATCGTCTTATGGCCATATTTCTCTCCCATTTTATTGAGCATATTGGTCGTAGAGAAGGTCTTCACGATCAACCCGCTCATCTTTTTCTCTTGTGAGAGGTATTTCACTAGTAGTGAGAGGATCTGATGTGAATCCACGTACTGACCCTTCTCATCATACATTCCGATCCGGTCGGCATCGCCGTCATTCGCCAGACCCACCGCACAGCCCTCTTTCTTGATCAATTCCGAGAGCTCATAAAGATTCTTCTCAATCGGCTCTGGCGCCTGACCGTTGAACGATGGATTGATCTCGGCATGTAACTCCTTGATCTGCCCCGGCAACAACGTCTTCACCAACCCTTGTGACGCCCCAAACATGGCATCATGGGCAATTTTAATTCCACTCTTACGGATTGCCTCTAAGTCCAAAATTCCACGCAACACATCCAAATATTGAGAGGTGAGCGAAATCTCACGAATTTGCCCGGTATGAAGATACTCTTTGTACGAAAGTGGTGTCAACCCTGGATCTGCATCCCCATAAAACGACTCCACCTCATCTATTTGAGCCGGTGATGCCGGACCTCCAAACGGAGCCTTAATCTTGAATCCATTGTAATTCGGTGGGTTGTGGCTAGCCGTAATCACGATTCCAACTGCATTGTAATGCTGTGCCCCCCAACTCACGGCGGGTGTCGGGGCAATCGAATTGGCCATCCGCACAGGAACCTCCATCGCCGCAAACACGGACGCCACATGCTCAGAAAACTCACGCCCCATAAAGCGTGCATCATGTCCAATTACCACGCCCTCTTTCGTCACTCCCTTTTCCTTAATCCACTTCGCGGTCGCCTGCGTCACAATCGACAGGTTTTCAAACGTGTAATCTTTAGCAATGATGGCTCTCCAACCATCAGTCCCAAATTTGATAGTACTCATGATGTTTTCTTTAGCGATTTCACCGTATACAGTTGTGTTTATTAGACCCTCAAAAAGTACAATTTCTGGCTCAATTTTGCTATTTTAAAGGGTTTAAAATGCGAATAATCGGGAAATTACATGATCAGCACATTCAATTCACTATCTCCCAAAAAAGAGTTGGAAATTCAACGAAACCGTCCATTTTTTTCTTTATTTAGGATAAACGAATCCCTCTCCGCCATGCAATCCATCGCCAGGCCTGCGACACGCCTCGCCTTTTTGGTCATCCTACTAGGGTCGCAACCAGCACAAGCCAAAACTGCTGGTTCCTCTACCACCCCGATCGATACTCCATTAATCTCCATCTCTGGAGAGGCCTCTATCTACACCGCCATTGACACCACTGTACGCTCCTCATACATAGAAGAAGCCCAGCTCCAAAATGCCCTAAAAAGTGAATTCTTAAAATTTAGAGGACTGACTCAAATTCAATCCGTTTTTGTGACTGATGGCGAGGCTGACGGCACTTCTATGACCTTTCGGGAGACGAATCTTCGTCTTGGAGTTCGTACTGCCTTTGATTCTCCATTAAACGCGGTATTGCAACTTGATTTTTCGCAAGAGCCAAATTTTTTAGATGCATTCATTACCTATGCGCCCAACTCGACGTTGAGTTTTAAAGCCGGGGCATTTAAACTGGCTCAAAATTTGGATGTAATACCCGACGCGGGAACAGCAGACTTTTTGACTCGTGGTGTCTTGGTCCGCGAGTTACTTTATCCCCGCGATATCGGGATTCAGGCAAGCCTGAATTTTGATCAGGGGTTCACTTGGCATGTGGGTCTCTTGAATGGAGATCGTCTATCCTCCTCACCTGACAATAAAATGCTGTTCATCACTCGTCTGGAAAAAGGGACAATCGATATTGCGAACGGATCGCTTCGAGCCGGAGTCTACGGCCATATCGGACAAGCAGATCGTACTTCTCTTGGACAATTTCGTCAAATCGTGGCCCAAGGAAAACGTCGTCATGTTGGGATGGATGGGAGATTTGTCTCCCCAGACTGGATCTTCGCAGCCGAAATGGCGTTTAGCCAAGTGGAAACCGCACCGGGAATGGACAAACTGAGTCGTTTCTTTGGCTATATGGCTACAGCAGGCTATCAATTTAACACCGATCAGCAATTATTTGCGAGATTTGAATATTTCGAACGTTCCCGCACTGCAGCTGACGGTCACTACACGGTCTGGTCAGCCGGTTTTAAGCAAAAACTCACCGAACTATTTGCCGCGTCCGTGAATTCGAATGTTCGTTTTGATCAAGATCTCGAGTTCGCCCAATTTGGGGTCACGGCGACTATTCAGTTCCGGTTTTAAACCTCTTCCGGGTTCCACTTTTTAATGCGAACCAATAGGTAAATCCCGATCAAGACAAACGGCACACTAAGCCACTGCCCCATATTGATCGTCCAATTGGCGGCAAACTCAGCTTGCGGTACCTTGGTAAACTCAAGAAAGAAACGCCCGGTGAAAAGGGTAATCAGAAACACGCCAAACATCGCGCCTTGAGGCGGTTTACCTTGAAAGGCTCTGTAAACCGCAAGAACGGCAAGCAATACCACGATACACCAGAGGGATTCATACAGCATCGTTGGGTGGCGTGGGAGCTCATCAATGCGAGCAAAAATGATGGCCCATGGTAGATCGGTGGGGCGACCCAGGATTTCGGAGTTGAAGAAATTCCCAAATCGGATAAAGAATCCTCCCACGGCGACACCGGTAATCACCCGATCGGTCACGCTCAAAAAGGTTATCCCTTTGGTCTTACGCGCATATAACCAAAGTGCGATGGGAATGGCAATGGCGGCTCCATGACTTGCCAATCCTCCTGTCCAAACTTGCGGAATGAGGTGAGGATTCAGTAAGTAATATTCCAGATCGTAGAAGATCACATGTCCCAGACGTGCACCTACCACGGTTCCCACCATCACATAGATAAGCAACCGATCCAAGTCCTGCGGCGAAACGCCATATCGTTTGAGCAAATTTCCACCCAATAAATACCCAAAGAAAAAGGCGCAGGCGAACATAAGTCCATACCAACGGGGTGCGATCGGTCCGATAGAACTGATGGTTCCTAAATCAAAAGGAACGGTAAGGAGTTGACCTCCAATCAGCGAAATAATCATTATTGCCCATACAGGGAGGGAGGATCCTATGCCAGATTTCCCTGAAACCGATTTTCCTGAACCAGTTTTAAGAGCACCTGATTTTTGTGATCCCGACTTTCGGGATGATTTCCCAGATACAGATTTTTGAGCGCTCAACCCGAAGTAAATCAAAAAAGAGAGAGCCAATCCGGCCAAAGAGAGAGGAAAGGGCAGTGAGAGCTCCGGAATCTGAAAAAGTACCGGGTTTCCTTCCCAGCGGACCCAACTGAGAACAACGGACTGCATAACAAAGAGAGTTAATATCATGAAAATCGGATTTTTGGAAAATTTAATGTAAGATAGGAAATCCTCCTACACCTGCCCTTTCACTTATGGACTTTCCACAGCAATTCTTTGCAGTGCTTCGAAGGGAACAAATTTCCCGGCGGCTTGAGAAGATAGTCGTTATTACAGCCGTTATCACATTTTTGGTGCATGTCCTCTTAATTATTGCCCGAAACGTCTATCCTGATGTGGCATTTCTTCAGGGTATCAGTCGGAATTATCTATCGGCACTTTTCACTCCCTTTAGCGTGATATTGGTGTATGAAGTCTACCTGATGATTTTGGCGCTTCCAATGTCTTTTAACCTCTCGATTCGAAAACAGTATGAAGTCATTAGTCTAATAACGATCCGAAATGTGTTCAAAGACATCGCTCTATTCGATGATTTTACCCATTTAACCACTCAAACAGAGCAAATGACAAAGATTTCAATTGATCTGGGCGGTGGATTGCTTCTTTTCTTCCTGGTCGGGGTCTTTCATCATGTTAGTTTATATCGGATCCGTCCTAAATCATCCGAGGATTTGGTCACCTTCGTGAAGGTGAAACAGATTGTTGCGATTCTGTTGCTCACCATATTTGTGGTCCTCTCTCTATACTCCTTATATGATTGGTCTAAGGAAATTATTGACTACCTCGTTAAGGGAGATCCAATGCAGATCAAAGCGCATCTGATCTTCTTCGAAGATTTTTACACCATCATGATCTTTGCAGACGTACTGATATTTATTGCATCATTCATCTACTCCCAGAGATATGCCACACTATTGAGGAATGCCGGATTCGTCGCCTCCGCAATCTTTTTGCGAATGTCTCTCGCCGGAGAAACTTACTTCGGGGTTGTGTTAGCGGCATTTGCCATTTTGACCGGAATCCTGGCTCAGTTGATTCATAATTATTATTTCAAACTCGATCAATTAGAGATTGAGCCCTTGAAAGCGCCTGATAAATAGGTCTAACTTTACGCCCGTAAATTTCTCCACCCCCGAATTAGCTAGCTCCGGGACCGGACAGGCGCGAAAGAGCCAAATCCAGGCGGTGAAGCACTTTTTCGCGACCTAAAAGTTCAAGTGATGGAAACAGATCCGGACCAAATCCTTGCCCGGACACGCAGACACGCAGTGGCATCATCAACTTGCCCATCCCAACATTTTGTGCGGCAACTGTCTCTTCGAGTGAGGCTTTGAGTTTATCTGCAGAGAACTCCGCTTCGTGCAACGGTTCGATGGCTGCTTTGTAAGCACGAATCAAATCTGGCGTTTCATCTGACCACTTTTTGAGAGCTTCAGCGTCGTAATGCTCCGGATCACTAAAGAAAAAGCCTCCCATTTCCAGAATGTCATCCGCTTTGGATACACGCTCTTTTAAAAGAGGAATAATGTTTTTTAAGACCTCTGCATCAAATCCTGGAATTTGTTTTTCTGCAGCGAGACCGAGCACTCTCGTGTAGAGCTCATCATCAGATTTTTCACGTAGATAGTGCTCATTATACCAAAGCAACTTCTTATGGTTAAAGACAGCCCCACCTTTACTCACCCGATCCAGGGTAAAGAGCTGGCATAGTTCGTCGAGAGAGTGAATTTCTGAATCGTCTCCAGGACTCCATCCTAAATAGGCAAGGAAGTTTACCAGTGCTTCAGGCTCGTATTCTTGATCGATATAATCTCGCGTATTGACCGGAATACCCTCTATTTCGGCTTTCCGCTTCGAGAGTTTTCCGCCACTAGGCGACATAATCAGTGGCAGGTGGGCCATTTGTGGAGGCTTCCAGCCGAGGTATTGGTAGAGTAAGATATGCTTCGGAGCACTGCTCAACCACTCTTCACCGCGGATCACATGTGTAATCTCCATTTCGTGATCATCGACCACATTGGCAAGGTGATAAGTGGGCAGCCCGTCTGACTTCAGTAAGACTTGATCATCAAGCCCTTTGGTTTCGAACGTGACCACACCACGAATCAAATCTTCAAACTGAATGGTTTCCCGGCGTGGAACCTTGAGGCGAATGACATAAGGCTCTCTCTCTGCAAGTCGTCGTTCGACTTCTTCTTGTGGAAGCGTGAGAGAATTTTTCATCGATTGACGTGTAATCGAATCGTATGCCGGCGATGGATTTCCGGAAGCTTTAAGCCGTTCCCGCATGACTTCGATCTCCTCCTGAGTGTCAAATGCATAGTAGGCATTTCCCTCAGCCAGGAGTTTTTCAACGGCTTTTTGGTAGAAGGTTTTTCGCTCACTTTGGCGATATGGCCCGTAATTTCCACCGTGTAGAGGGCCCTCATCAATCCGGATACCACTCCATTCCAAGGAACGGATGATGTCTTGCTCGGCATCTTCTACAAAGCGCGCCTGATCTGTGTCTTCAATTCGGAGAATAAAGGTTCCACCGTGATGTCGGGCAAATAGATAGTTATAGAGTGCCGTTCTCAGACCTCCAATATGGAGAAATCCAGTGGGAGAGGGGGCGAATCGAACGCGAACGGATGAAGCCATAAAAAAACTGCAAACAAAGGGTTAAACGAATTGCCGGGTCAACGCCCGACCAATTTAAAAATAGCAAATTCTCAGGTAAAGCTCTGCCGGGACTCACAGACCCCTATTCCAGGACATGTAAATCTCTGTAAGCAGAACGAGAAGCGTTTACCCTCTGCCAAACTCTTTCGCGAACTGCTCTTCGATCCCTTCCAACCTCCAGGAAAGTTCTTCCCACCTAGAGTAGGACTCTTCAAGTGATCGGCGAATTTGCTCAAACTCGGTCATAGCGGTTTTGACCTGCTCGGCGTTCTCATAAAAAGAAGAGTCTGCCATCTGAGATTCAAGCGTTACTTTTCTCTCTTCGAGCTTCTGAATCTCTGCTTCTACAACCTGGAGTCGTTGTTTGATGGGTTTTGTACGCTTGGAGAGCTCATTTCTACGCTCTGCTTCTGCACGTTTTTGCTCTTTGGATGAGCGTTCTTTGGCCGCAGATCCTTCTGGAGTCCGCTCATTCTTTGTGGATTGCCCTCCCAATGGAGTAAGCCCGCTCGTCGTCCTACCGTTTTGCCGGGAAGACTCTTCTTGTTTTTTAGCCAGATACCAGGTCACATTTCCCAGATAGAATTTAGCTGAATCATGCTGTATTTCGAGGGTTTTATTCACAATTGGATCCAAAAATGCACGATCGTGCGAAACTATCAATAATGTACCCTCATACTGGATTAAGGCCTGCTGCAGAATCTCCTTAGATTGCATGTCAAGGTGGTTGGTCGGTTCATCCAATATGATCAGATTTGAGGACTTGAGAAGCATTTTGGCAAGGGCAACCCGGCTTTTTTCTCCTCCTGAGAGCACTTTTATTTTTTTATAAACATCGTCACCACTAAACAGAAAACAGCCCAGAATGGAGCGCATGGTGGTTTCACTGGCGTTGGTCCCGGCTTGTTTCATCTCATCCAAAATGTCGAGAGAGACGTTGAGTTCTTCCGCTTGATGCTGGGCAAAATAGGAGGGGGTCACATTATGTCCCAAAATTCGCTCTCCGCCAGATAGAGGTTCCACTCCGGCCACCATGCGGATCATGGTGGATTTACCGGCACCATTCGGACCCACAACGGCAATTTTGTCTCCACGCTCGATTTCTACAGACAAATCGCTAAAAACCTGATGCTCATCGTACAATTTTTGTACGTGTTCTAGCCGGGTTACTATCTTTCCTGCACGTTCCGGCGCCGGAAAACGGAAGTTTACTTCGGGAAGATCGTCTTCTATCTCGATTCGTTCGATCTTTTCAAGGGCTTTTACCCGGCTTTGTACCTGACGCGCTTTGGTAGCTTTGTAGCGGAAACGCTCAATAAATTTTTCAGTCTCTTTGATTTCCTGCGCCTGATTTTCCTGAGCCCTGCGCAACAACTCACTCTGTTCCGCCCATTTTTTTTCGTAAAACGAATAATTCCCCGAAAACTCATACATCCGACCTCTGCGAAGGGCCATTGTGCGAGTCGTAATACTATCTAAAAACGCCTTGTCGTGAGACACCACTACGATGGCACCTTCATATTCTTTTAGAAACGACTCAATCCATTGTAAAGATTCAATATCCAAGTGATTGGTCGGCTCATCCAAGAGCAAAACGTCAGGTTTGCGAAGCAGAAGTTTGGCTAAGGCAATACGCATTAGCCATCCACCACTAAATTCTGTGGTAGATCGTTCGAGATCTTTTGTTCTGAATCCAAGGCCGGAGAGTACTTTTTCAATATCAGAGCGGAGTGTGTAAAATCCCGACTGTTCCAAGAGACTTTGATAATGTCCATATCTCTCTACGATCGCGGCGTGATCCAGGTGATTCACCGGATTGCGTTCCAAATCAAGTAACGCCTGATCAACCTTCATTTTTAGGTCCAATACATCAGAAAAGGCCGATTCAACTTCACCATACACCGTTAGAAACGGGTCTGGTTCAACCCCATCCTGAGGCAAGTACCCGATTTTACGTTCGTTGGCCAGATGAATCTTTCCCTCATCCGGTTGGGCTTCTCGTTTAATGATTTTAAGCAGGGTAGATTTACCGGCCCCATTAGGTCCAACCAGGCCAATACGATCCCCGGGATTGATGACTGCTGAAACCTGGTCCAGTAGGACCCGATCTCCGATAAAAAGGGATATAGATTCGAGTTGCAGCACGTTTAATTATCGCTAATGCTTTTTTTTGAGTATGATGATTATATTCATCGTGTCCCCAAATTTTCGAAGATAAAAATAGCAACAATTTCATGTTAAACACTATGACTTCTTCCGTACTGAAAGGCTTGATGGCGATTCTGATCATCGCCCTCTTTTTTGGGATGGCTCAATCCTGTGAGGAACAGGAGTCGACGCCGATCCAACAGGCATTCGATTTCAATATAGGTAATCCGGCTGAACCGGGTTCCAGGTATCCTTCCATTGTGACGGATGCAGCAGGGCATTTGGGCATGAGCTGGACGATGGCGGTTGGCGAGGATCTGCATGCCGTCCAGGTGGCGATGATGAGTCCGGATGGATGGACCTCGCCAAGCACGGCCATTGTGTCACCTGATCTTTTTGTGAACTGGGCAGATTACCCTACAATGGCAATATGGGAGGGAGAGCCGGTAGCCGTACACTGGTTAAAAAAACGCCCTTCCGATAATCCTTATGCCTATGACATTCAAGTGGCGTTTTTCGAAGGAGGAGATCCGGCCCGCTGGTCTGACCCTATTACACCGCACAAAGACAATACGGACACCGAGCATGGATTTGTTTCAATGAAGGCACTTTCGCAGGATGAAGTATTACTCGTCTGGTTGGATGGGAGAGAGATGGCAGAGCGAGAGGAACATGTTGGTAAAGATGGTCTTTACGCATATCACGATGAACATGGAACAGGTTCCATGACGCTTCGCTCTGCAATCCTTCATCGAAATGGAACCATAAAATACGAACAAGAAATCGACCACATGGTATGTGAATGCTGTCCGACGGACATGGTAAAAACTAAAGAGGGCTTTATGGTGATCTATCGCAATCGGACATCAGAAGAGATTCGTGATACTTGGGTATCTTTTTATTCCCTATCCACTCATCGTTGGTCCACCCCAGAGCCGGTATCGGAAGATGGATGGATCATTGGTGGTTGCCCGGTAAATGGCCCTGCAGCGGCTACAAGTGATGAGCAGATTGGAGTGGCGTGGTATACGGAGGCGAATTCAGCTCGGAAGCTTTTCTTCACGCTCAAAACTGAGGACGGTTTCGAAGATCCAATCGTTTTGGGAGAAGGACGTGATCTGGTCGGGCGCGTTAGCTTGACCGCAAATGATAACGGTACATTTTATGCGACATGGTTGGAATATTTGCCTCTTACTGAAGATGAATCACGGAAATTGGGAATGGTGAAACTGGCTGTGATCGACACACCAGTGAAGTCTGATGATGTTCAAAATGGTGCAATAAAGGGTCGTAGTGCTGAGGGTGGAAATCCGCAGATGGAGATTACAAAAAGGTTGGATTTAGGCATCGTGGAAAACAGGCGTTCAGGTTTTCCCGAAGTTCGTTATACTAATGGAGAGCTTTTTGTGGCGTGGACCCAGACGGATCCGCGTCCTCTTTTGAAGACCCTTCAGATTCCGATATCTGATCTCTAAATCGTTCTTCAGGATGATTTAAGTCTAACGAAATGGCAAAAAAAGAGAAACTAGAGAAAAAATTAACCCTGTTTGATGTGTATGCCATCAGTACAGGGGCGATGTTTAGTTCAGGATTTTTTCTGTTACCGGGGATTGCTGCGTCTCAAACGGGATCCTCAGTATTTTTGGCCTATCTCTTGGCTGGGTTTTTGATTTTACCCTCTATGTTTAGTGTGGCGGAGTTGTCCACGGCGATGCCTCGTGCAGGTGGAGCGTACTATTTTATCGATCGAAGTTTAGGGCCGGTAATGGGCACGATTGGAGGCATCGGATCATGGTTTGCTCTCATCTTTAAAAGTGCATTTGCTCTGATTGGGATGGGCGCATATATCGCAGTTTTTATTGATCTACCCATGATTCCAGTGGCGGTGGCTTTGACCGTTACCTTCGGATTTCTGAATATTTTGGGCGCAAAAGAGTCGACGGGATTACAGCGGATTTTGGTTGCTGCACTCATTACCATCATGTTTTTCTATCTGTTGCAGGGAGCATTCAAAATGGCTCAGCTGGATCTTCAGACGATTCTAACGGATCGATTTACGCCGTTTTTCCAATTTGGATCGCATGGGTTTTTATCAACGATCGGATTAGTGTTTGTTTCGTATACAGGGTTAACGAAGGTAGCGAGTGTATCAGAAGAGGTGCAAAATCCCGATCGGAATATTCCGTTGGGAATGATTTTGTCACTCATCACGGCTTCGGTTGTCTATGTATTAGGGGTTTTATTGATGGTCGTGTACCTGGAGCCTACGGAATTTTTCCAGGATTTAACTCCGGTTGCAACCACTGGGCAGCTTTTTATGGATTGGTTGCCGGGACAAACCGGTTTAGTTCTTGTAGTCATTGCAGCAGCGGCAGCCTTTGCATCTACAGGGAATGCAGGGATTTTATCAGCTTCGCGCTACCCCTTCGCTATGGCTCGTGATCAGCTGATTCCCTCCGTATTCGGAAGAATAAGCAAGAATGGGACACCAGTGGTGAGTGTGATCGTGACTACGGCTTTAATGGCAGTCCTGCTTATTCTATTTAATGTAGAATCCGTGGCTAAGCTGGCTTCTGCGTTTCAATTACTCCTGTTTGCACTGCTAAATGTGGCGGTCATCGTGATGCGTGAGAGTAAAATTGAAGCTTATGATCCGGGATTTCGTTCACCATTATATCCTTGGGTTCAGATTTTGGGCATTTTCTTTTCCATTCTGCTCATTTTTGAGATGGGCTTGTTTTCCGTGCTCTTTACTCTACTTATTATTTTTGTCTGTGTGATATGGTACTTCTATTACGCTGTCAACAAAGTGCAACGTCAAGGGGCAATATTTCACGTTTCAGCGCGATTAGGTCAGTTACAGGATACCGGATTAAATCTCGAATTACGGTCTATTATGAAGGAAAAAGGATTGCGTGAGGAAGATCCGTACGAGGAGGTAGTGGCCAAGTCATTTGTAATTGACAACGTCAATCCTTTGATTGGCTATCATGGAATTTTGGATCAGGTGATTGAGAAATTAATGACCCGTCTGCCTTGTTCAACCGACGAATTACGCTCAAAGTTTCTACGCGCTCAGCAAGATCATTTATTACCCTTCACAGAAGGCGTATCCTTGAACCATATTCGTTTTGATATTGATCATCCATCAGAAATGGTACTAGTGAGATTAAAGAAGGCATCTGTGATCCCTGAATTTGGAGAGGAGTCACTTTCAGCATTGATTTTTTTGGTGAGTCCAATTAGTAATGCTACACAGCATTTACGGATATTGGCTCACTTAGCCCAGGTGGCCGATGACAAGAATTTTCTCAAAAAATGGAAAAAGGCCACGGATGAAGTTCAACTGAAGGAAATTTTGTTGCGAGATGAACGATTCATCAATCTTCGGATCGGTAGTGGCTTACCTTCAGCAGAGTTATTGGGTA
>JAURMN010000063.1 GCA_030830725.1 Balneolales bacterium
AATTGAGATGGCCAAGGTTCGGTTCATCCCTTTCGACTCCATTCTGTTTACCACAGGATCCAGTAAGTAGCTGAGTAAAATAGAAATCGCAGCGTAGGCAACAAGATTTGCATAGTTCATTAACAACCACACTACCAAGGCACCGCCTGAAAGGCCAAGGGCCCACTTGATAAATCGTTCAAGTGTCAGGTTTCGAAACATCCTGGTTGTGGAAAATTAATGTTATCGCCTGCTCAATGACGGAGAAAGAAAAGCCTCTCTGAGCGAGAAAAGAGTGCATTTTATGCTTCTTTTTTATTCGATCAGATGTCTTATCAAAATACCATTTTTTTTTGAGTAATAAAGCTTGAGCAGAGGTTAGATTGTGATCTTCTGAGATTAATTCATCCAGAAGTGAATCCACAAGGGAAGACCGGAGTTGTTTTTGGATCAATGCATTTCTGATTTTCGCTGGACCCCAGGAAGAGATTTTGGTTTTGTCAAGTATGAATTTACGAGCAAATGACTCCTCATTTACATATCCTTTAACGCTGAGTTCCTCAATAATCTCTCCAATCCATGCCGATTCCTGGCTGTGGAATCCAAAGATTTTTTGGGCTTTCTGTTGGAGTTCGAAGCGGGAGTGATCTCTTTTGGAAAGAAGCCTTAACAGATAAGTGCGTATCTGTTCTTTTTGCTCCATCTCTATCAGTCTTCGAATCTGCTCAACAGTTATCCCATCGCCTCTTCGAAGTCCACTTTTTAACAGCGTTTCTGAAGACAAACCAATTAGAAATCTTCCTCCTGCAAAAAGAGAGAATCTATCTTTAACTCTTTTTTGAGCTTCAATTCGACTAATCTTAATGGGTTCCTCTCTGTCTGAGAAGAACCCCAGTACCTCAGGGTCGATTGGAGATGATTTACTCTTCTGAGGACTCATTCACTTCATCAGACACATTCTCTGTGGTTGCCGAGAGATTCAATTCATCTTCTGGCTTAAGTTTTGTGAGAATGATTTCTTCGATTTTGGCACGGAGCTTGGCATCCTCCTCCAAGAACTGAAGTGCAGCATCGGCTCCCTGACCGATAGGTTCTCCTTCATATCGATACCAACTTCCTCTTTTTTCTACGATGTCAAATTCCACAGCCAGATCGAGAATTTCGCTGACCTTTGAAATCCCTTTACCGTACATAATGTTGAATTCAACCGTTTTGAAAGGCGGTGCTACCTTATTTTTCACCACTTTTACTTTTGTGCGATTTCCAACGACATCTTCACCTTTTTTGATGGATCCAACGCGACGGATATCGATTCGAACGGATGAATAGAATTTTAAGGCACGTCCCCCGGTTGTTGTCTCTGGATTTCCGAACATAACGCCTATCTTATCTCTGACCTGGTTAATAAAGATCACAGCCGTTCTGGTTTTATTCACTACACCAGTCACTTTTCGCAGAGCCTGTGACATCAAACGTGCCTGAAGTCCCATGTGGGAATCCCCCATCTCGCCTTCGAGTTCTGCTCGGGGGACCAAAGCAGCAACCGAATCGATTACAATAACATCGAGAGCACCGGATCGGATCAGCGTTTCTGTGATTTCCAATGCCTGTTCGCCGCTGTCGGGCTGAGAAATCAGCAACTCGTCGGTATTAATACCCAATGCTTTGGCATAGCGTGAGTCAAATGCGTGTTCTGCATCAATAAATGCCGCATATCCACCCGCTTTTTGCGCCTCTGCTACCACCTGCATGGAAAGTGTCGTTTTTCCACTGGCTTCTGGTCCATAAATTTCTGTAATTCTGCCTCTTGGAATCCCGCCCACTCCCAATGCATGATCGATCATAATCGATCCTGTGGAAATCACCTCAATATCATGTTTAGGGGCATCGCCCAGTTTCATGATGGTTCCCTTGCCATGTTGTTTTTCAATTTGCCCTACGGCAATGTCTAGAGCTTTTATTCGATCTGTGTTCTCAATAGCCATTTGATTGGGTGATTTAGAATTTAGCGGAAATAGCAACAGGAGGGTCATTAGATTTAGACCGTCTTTGATGCCACGATGAATATATGTTCAATATATGTAAATGACAAGTTGCATTATCATAAATCTCTCTTACAAAGTCAGAAAACTTGTTCCACAATCTCCTTTAATGCCCGTAAACAGGCGTCACATTGATCTGTGGTCGTGTAGGGTGCGGGGCCAAGTCGTAAAATAGATCCTCTTGCATCTGTAAAAACGCCCCTTTCCATCAAAAGAGAGGAGATCTCAAGAGCTTTTGAACTTTTAAGAGAAACAAATCCCCCAAATGAATCAGATGGAGCATCCTGTTGGATATGAATCTTTTGAGGATCCAAGTCTAATGACTTGAAACCCGTTCGGAGGTACGATGTCTGGGCCAGATATTGTGCCCGCAATTTCATCGGCGTCAATTTTTTACGATAAAAGTAATCCACTACTTTTGCCGCTCGAAACTGGGAAATCGGATCATATGTGCCGGAGGCAAATCGCTGATCACCACTGTCAAATTCAATCAAGTCCTCTTGACGTGGTTTGGAGAGTGATCCAAAAGCCGAAAACCAACCCGTGAGGACGGGATTGTGCGGGTAATCTTTTGGAAAACGAAGAAAGCAATTTCCCTCACCCCATTGCAGGTACTTATACCCACCAATCAGGATAAAGACATCTTCCCATCCGTTTTTGGTCAGGGATAACGGAACTACATTGGTTCCATGATAGTCATCGATCAGGCAATAGGCCCCGACTCTGCGACAAGCATCCAAGATTTCCTGCAACCCTGTATTAATCTCTGACGATTCAAAAAAGACTCTGGAAACCAAAACAGCCGCAGTTTTGTCATCCATAGATTTCGATAGTTTTTCCGCAAGATCCCCGATTGGATTCGCCTCTATAAATTCGACCTCAACACCTTGGTTCTTGAGAGCCTGAAGTTGTCTGTACATGGAGTGAAATTCACCCGCTGTACTCAGGAGTTTGGGCCTGCTCTTTAGATCAAGGGATGAAAGCCAGGAAGAGAGCAGGATGTGGGTATTAGCTTCACGGCAATAGAATCCATCGTTATCATCGTAATATTGCCGAAGATATCCTCTCAGAACTTCAGTTTTTTCAAATGCCTCACCCCA